>NZ_JBEZFH010000052.1:0-38069 GCF_040649355.1 Sphaerisporangium sp. NPDC049002
GTCGCGGAGCAGCGTCCTGAGCGTGCGCTCGTGGCGATGCCCCTCCGAGACGAGGTGGCGTACGGCGATGCCCTCGGGGGTGAACTCGTCGTCGAGCCAGCCGAGATCAGCGGCGATCCCGGTGGCGGTGGGTCCTGGGCGGCGGTGGTACCACAGCTCCTGCACTGGCTTCTCCTGTCGTGGTCGATCGGCCGATGGGTGTCTCGGCCCGACAGAGGGCCCCGGTGACCCTGCACAGATCGACGTGTCGGCGGGAAGTCAGAAAGGCGGCGCGGTCCACCTGCCCTACGGTAGACACTCGGCCGACACTTTGCAACTATCCCTACTTGTTTTATCTGGAATACCTTTCCAAGCCATCCACAAGTCAGTGGTTCCGCCGACAAGCTGCGATCAAGTGATCACCGTCATCGTGGAAACGTCCAGGGGTTCGGAGACGCCGTGGTGGCGGGCGAGGGGGGTCTGCCATGACCACGCACGAGTGGAGACCAGCATCATGAGCAGCACGGTGCTCATCCTCACCGAGGATGGCGACACCCAGGCGCGGCACGTCGCCCGCGCGCTGGCCGGGCGAGGAGCCGACACGCTGGTCCTCGACCCCGGGTGGTTCCCCGGCGCCGCCCGGCTCTCCGTCGCGCTGGACCCGTCCGGGTCGGCCCGGCGGATGCTCCTCACCGACGAGCGGCGCGTCGACCTCGACCGCCTCACGTCGGTGTGGTTCCGGTGCCCGGGGCCGCCGCTGGGCGATCCGGCCGACGACGGCCCCGTACAGCAGAACGGGCTCGCCTCCGACGTGTGGGACACGCTCGACTGCCTGGCCGTGCCGGCGTCGCGCGCGGTGATCCAGCGCGCCCAGCGCAAGCTCTACCAGCTCTCGGCCGCGGGCCGGCTGGGCTTCGAGCTGCCCTCCACGCTGATCAGCACCGACCACGACGAGCTGCTGGACTTCTACCTCGCCCACCAGGGGCAGATCGTCACCCGGGTGCTCAACCGGCCGTGGGCCATCACCGAGCGGGCCCCGCAGGAGCAGGTCCCGACGCTCACCGACCCCAAGGGCACCGGGCCGTTCCCCATGGTCGCGCAGGCACAGGTGCTGCGCAGGCTCGCGTTGCGGGTGATCGTCATCGGCTCCCGGGTGTTCGCCGCCGAGATCCACTCGCCGAAGAGCGTACGGCGACTGCGCCCGCACACCCTGCCCGACGACGTGGGGTTGCGCTGCCTGAACCTCATGCAGGCCCTCGGCCTGTCCTTCGGGACCATCGACCTGACCCTGACCCCCGAGGGCCGTTACGTCTTCCTGGAGGTGAACCCCGGAGGCGGCTTCGTGCTGATCGAGGAGATCACCGGCATGCCCGTCACCGAGGCCATCTGCGACCTGTTACTCACCGCCTCATCACAGGAACAGGCGCCACCGGTCCAGGCATAGGCCCTCCCGGCCATCGGCCGGACGGGACGAATCGGGCGGCGAGCCTCGCGCTTGCTGGCAGAATCGGTCGGGTGAGGGTACTCGTGGCGGACGACCAGGAGCTCGTACGGACCGGATTCCAGATGATCCTCGATGCTCAGCCGGACATCGAGGTGGTCGCGGCCGTCGCCGACGGGGCCGCGGCGGTCGAGCAGGCCCGCCGCCTCCGGCCCGACGTCTGCCTGCTGGACATCCGGATGCCCCGGCTCGACGGCCTGGAGGTCACGAGGATCCTGGCCGGTCCCGGCGTGCCCGACCCCATACGCGTGGTGATCGTCACGACCTTCGACCTCGACGAGTACGTCTACGGGGCGCTGCGGGCGGGGGCCTGCGGGTTCCTGCTCAAGGACAGCGGGCCCGCGTTGCTGATCGAGGCGGTCCGCGCCGCCGCCAACGGTGACGCGCTGGTCTCGCCGTCGGTCACGGTGCGGCTGCTCGCGCAGCTCGCGAGGCCCGTGGCCGTCCCGGCGAGGGCACCGAGGGAGACGCTGACCGAGCGCGAGCTGGACGTCGTGCGCCTGGTCGCGCGGGGCCGCACCAACCAGGAGGTCGGCGGGGAGCTGTTCGTCTCCCTCTCCACGGTGAAGACGCACCTCGGCAGCATCCAGATGAAGCTCGGCGCCCGCAACCGCGTCGAGATCGCGGCATGGGCCTGGGAGTCAGGCATCGTCCGCTGAGCCGCCGTGGCGGGGTCCGATGAGCGCCTCGGCGGGGCTCGCGCCGTAGGGCGGACGGGTGCGCTACGCGCATACGTCGATCAAGCTTTCCCGCGCGCTCCCCGTGCGCGGATAAACCTCAGATCATCTCGTGGATATCCAGGATCTTCCCCCTCGCCTCGCCGATTAGCGGAGAGGTCTCCTGGATAGGACAGAGGCAGGCGTCGCGCTACGTCCCAAACGAAATACGACCTATCAGCGCATGCCGGGGGGAGACAATCATGCGCTATGCCCGATCCGCAGTGAGCAGGTCGGCGATCGGCGTCTACCTGGCGCTCGCCGCCCAGATCGCCACCCTCACCTGCCTGGTGGTCTTCGAGGAGGCCCGGGGCAAGCTGCTCGCGCGGCAGGTCGCGGTGCTGGGCAGCAATCCCCACGCGCCGGGCGCCGATGCCGTCGTCGGCGCGGTGACGTGGTTCGCCGTGCTCATACTCCTGGTCGTCTGCGCGACGGTCGCCGCCGGCTTCTCGTACTTCGCATGGCTCCGCCAGGCGGGGGCGACCCCGCGCATGATCGCCATCGCGTGGTTCGTGCCCGTGCTCAACCTCGCGGCTCCGGCGCTCCTCGTCCACGCCCTCCGCGAGGACGCGGGCCTGCGCGAGGGCCGCCGCCGGGCCTGGCTAGCCCTGATCGCCGCCTGGTGGGCGTGCTGGCTGGCCATGGTGTTCCTCATCCTGATACGGCTGCCGGTCACGCACTCGCCGCAGGGCAAGGACCTGACCGGGCTCGGCCCGCCGGAGCTGGCGGTCGCGGTGCTCGCCGCCCTGCTGTGCGCGGCCACCGTCAGGGAGGTCACCGAGGCGAGGATGAGCTCCCGCCCTTCGGGGATCGCGCCCCGCCTGAAGCTGCTCCCCGCGCTGCGGTCGCTTCCCCGGCACACGTATCCGGCCGGGGACTGACCTCCTTCGCCTCCCCTGACGGAGGGGCCTTCTCCCTGGGGGTGACGTCCATCGTGTCCCGCCGGGGGGTGAACGCCATCGGGCCCGAGCTGCCCGGGCTGGCGTGCCAGAGCTTGCGCGGCGGGATCCGCAGGCCGGGCGGGGCGCCGTTGTCGGCGTAGGGGGAAAGCCGGTAGCCGTTGCCGTACTCGATGGGACGCCCGCCGACGCCCCCCGTCCCCTCGCGGACGACGCCCAGCATGGCCCACACCTTGTCCATGCCTCCGGTGCGCCAGGCCTCGTCCACCTCGACGAGGTTCCAGCAGTCCAGGGCGCGCAGGGACACCGCCCGCGCGCCGACCCGCCGTACGACCCCCTTGGCGACCATCAGCCACGACCCGAAGATCGTGGCGGCGCAGTGCCCCTGCACCGACTCGAAGAAGGTCAGGTCGATCGGGCCGGTCGAGTCGTCCAGCGTGGTGAAGACGACCCGTTGCCCCGAGCGCACCGCCGGGGTCTGCGTGGCGACCTTCACCCCCGCGACCAGGATCTCCGCGCCGTTGCGCATCTTGAGCAGCTCGTTGGACCTGACGACGCCGATCGCGTCGAGCAGTTCCTCGTGGAACCGGATCACGTGGCGGCTGACGTCCATGCCGAGGATCTCCAGCTCGGCCTCCACGGCCTCCGCCTCGGTCATCTCCGGGAGCTCGCCCGGCTCGATGCGCTCGGTGAACCCCATCGGGATCTGTACGACCGGAGCCGCCTCCCCCGGACGCGGCCCGCCGTACCGCGAGCGGGAGCCGGCTCGGGCCCTCTTCCCCGACGTCACGCCGGTGGAGGACGCCCGGTCCAAGGCTCCGACCTGGGCGAGCAGGTCACGCCGGGTCAGCTCCCCCGGACGCCAGCGCGGGCCACCGGGGTGCAGCCCGTACAGCGCGTCGACGCCGCCGACCTGGATGATGCGCTCGGCGACCGGCCTGGACGGGCGGGCGCGTTCCCAGAAGTCGGCCAGCGAGGTGTACGGCCGGCCCGCGACCATGCGCTCCACCTCGGCCTCGCTGATCCCCTTGACCGACGAGAACGGCACCCGCAGGCCGTACCCCTCGGGCTCCGTGCGCCGTTCGACGAGCCAGGTCCTGCCGGAGTGGCCGACGTCCAGCGGCAGGACCTCCACCCCGCACTGGCGGGCCTCGTCGAGGATCACCCGGTTGGGGTACATGCCGGGCTCGTGCGTGAGCACCCCGGCGAAGAACGCGGCCGCGTGGTGCCGTTTCAGCCAGGACGACTGGTAGGTGGGCAGCGCGAACGCCGCCGCGTGCGCCTTGCAGAACCCGAAAGAGCCGAACGCGTCGAGCACCTTCCACGCCCGGTCGGTCGTCTCCCTGTCGAACTCGGGGAGCACCTCGCCCTCCCACCACGCGAGAACCCGTTCACGGCCCTCGGGGGTGCTGAGGTCGCGGCGGATCCTCTCGGCCTCCGACAGGCCGCAGCCGGTCATGATGTCGACGATCTTCAGAACCTGCTCGTGGAAGACGACGACGCCGTGGGTCTCCAGCAGCGACGCCCTGAGCTTCGGGTGGGGGTAGTGCGGCTCGCGCCAGCCGTGCCTGGCCTCAAGGTAGGGGGTGACCATGTCGGAGTTGACCGGGCCCGGCCGGAACAGCGAGATGTCCACGATCAGGTCGTGCATCGTGCGGGGCTCCAGCTTGGCCACCAGCTCCCTCTGGCCGGGCGACTCGATCTGGAAGCAGCCGAGCGTGCGGCCGGTGCAGATCATGTCGTACGTCGCCTGGTCGTCGTGCGGGACGCCCCTGTCGAGGTCGACGTCCTGGCCGTCCACCCGCTTGATCTCGCTGAGCGCGTACGCCATCGCCGACTGCATCCGCACGCCGAGCACGTCGAGCTTGAGCAGCCCGGCCTCCTCCACGTCGTCCTTGTCGAACTGGCTCATCGGGAACTCCAGCAGGCTGCGCTCGACGGGGGTGCGGTCACGCAGCCCGGAGTTGCCGACGAGCACGCCGCACGGGTGCAGGGCGATGTGCCGGGGCAGCCCGTCGAGCTTCTCCGCGAGCCGGAACATCGTCGAAAGCGCCCGGTCGTTGAGGCCGCTGTCGCGCAGCTCGGGCAGGTCGGACAGGGCGGAGCGGATCTGCCTGGCCCTGATGTGCGGGAACGCCTTGGCGATGACGTCGGTCTCGTGCGGCGGCAGCCCCATGGCCGCCCCGACGTCGCGGATGGCGCTGCGCGCCCGGTAGGTCTCCATCATGGACACGCAGGCCACCCGGCTCTCGCCGTACCGTTCGAGGATCGCCCGGTAGCAGTCGAGCCGCCGCGCCGACTCCACGTCCACGTCGATGTCGGGCAGCCCCTTGCGGCCTTCGGACAGGAAGCGCTCCATGAGCAGGCCGTGGTCGAGCGGGTTCACCTCGCCGATGCGGATGAGGTAGTTGACGAGGCTGCCCGCCCCCGATCCCCTGATCGCGCAGCGCACGCCCATCTCGCGGATCATGTCCGTGATGCCAGATACGACAATGAAATATCCGGACAACTGCTTCTTCTCGATGATGTGCAGCTCGGTGTCCAGGCGCTCCCTCGCCTCGCCGGACCGCTCCAGGCCGCGGTCCGCGAGCCCGTCCTCACACAGGTGCCGCAGCAGCGGGACGGGGTCCCTGCCGACCTCCGGCAGGTGGAGCCGTTCCTGCCCGCCGCGCAGCGCGAGGACCTCCAGGGGTTCGAGCACGCATAGCTCCGCGACCTCCCTCGTACGGGCGAACAGCTCGCGCGCGCGGTCACGGTCGCCCTCGCAGATCCGCGAGGCCACCTGCCACATCTCCTTGCCGCTCTTGAGGTAGGCGTGCGAGGCGGAGTGCTCCAGGTGCCTCGGGTGCAGGGGTACGAGCTTGCGCGCGGCGTCGAGCACGTCGCCGACCCGGTAGTCCCCCGGGTCGAGATGGCGCACGGCGTTGGTCAGCACGGCGGGCACGCCGGCCGACTCGGCCAGCGCGAGCATGCGCAGTGCGGCGTTCGCCTCCCGGTAGCCGTACTGGTCGACGACCTCGACCACCACGCCGGGAACCGCCGCCCGCCACGCGAGGAGCAGCGCGCGGGCCTGCTCGTCTCGGCGCGCGGCCAGCGCCCGGCCGACGTCGGACCTCGGGCCCAGCATGACCAGCAGCCCGCTCGCGTGCTGGGCGACCAGGTCACGGGTCACCCGGGGCTCGCCCCGCTCCCCCGCGTAGTGGGCGGCGGTCGTGAGCCGGCACAGGTGCGCCCACCCGCCGGCCCGCGCCAGCACGGTGACGCGGACCTCGCCCCCGTCACCCCGGCCGGAACCGTCGCTCCGACCGGAACCGGAGCCGGAGTCCCGGCCGGAACCGGAGGAGGAGCCGGGGCCGGGGCTTCGGAGTGCCAGGTCGACGCCGACGACGGGCCTGACGCCGGCGTCGGCGCACGCCTGGACGTGCTTCACCGCGCCGTACATGCCGTCGCGGTCGGTCAGCGCGAGGATGTCCATCTCGTGCTCGGCCGCCCGCCGGACCAGCTCTTTGGGGAACGCCGATCCGTACCGCAGGGAATAGGCGGAGGCGACGTGCAGGTGGGGGAACATCAGTCCCACGCCCGCAGCAACAGCCAGCCGCCGCTCGCGGTGTCGAACCGCAGCTCGTAGGAGCCGACCTCCTTGGACGGGCTCGCCTCGACCCGCCAGAACCGGCGTTCGCCCGGATCGTTCTCCGAGACCTTCCACCACTCGCGGGAGGTCACCCAGTGGTCGAGGACCCGGTGGACGACGTAGAGCCGGTCGCGCCACACGAAGCGGGCGGGCTCGTCGTCGCGGGTCCACACCTCGATGGGGTCCCCATAGATTCTGCTCAAGGCGCTTCTTCTCCCTGGGCCTCTCGAACGTGTCGGCACCCGGGGGAAGACGGGCGGTGCTACATCGAACATATGTTCTCACGGCCCGGAGGGCAAATCACCACAGCCCACACGCGCCGTATGGGACCACTGGGACGGATGAGGCGTCCAGGCAAGATCTTGGTGAACCACCGCAGGTCAGTTACTTCATCTTTTGTTCACATAACTACACCGGAACGCAGCGAAGTAGATGCGAGTTGTTGTCCCAGCTCATTTATGTTTTCCCCACACCTCCGATAGTGGGAGCAAAGCGTGCATTCACCCCGAACGCGTATCGTCGGCCTCGCGGCCGTGCTTACCGTTGCTACTTCCCTGGGCGCGGCGTGTGGTGCCGCACCGACGACCAGCTCCGAGACCGGTGCTTCCAGCGGGGGCGTCGCCGCCAAGACCGCGACCTCCGCCGCCGACCTCGGCGGCCTCGACAAGCTCGTCGAGGCGGCCAAGAAGGAAGGCCAGCTCAACGTCATCGCCCTTCCCCCGGATTGGGCGAACTACGGCGAGATCATCCAGGCGTTCACCACCAAGTACGGCATCAAGGTCAACAGCGAGAACCCCGACGGTTCCAGCTCCGACGAGATCAACGCCGTCAAGACCCGCAAGGGCCAGGACCGCGCTCCGGACGTGCTCGACCTCGGCACCGCCTTCGCGCTCAGCGGCTCGTCCGAGGGCCTGTTCGCCCCGTACAAGGTCCAGACCTGGGACAAGATCCCCGAGGGTCAGAAGGACGCGAACGGCACCTGGTACAACGACTACGGCGGCTACGTCTCCATCGGGTGCGACGCCAAGCGCATCAAGGAGTGCCCGCAGACCTTCGCCGACCTGCTGAAGCCCGAGTACAAGGGCAAGGTCGCGCTGAACGGCAACCCGACCAAGGCGGGCTCCGCCTTCGCCGGGGTGTTCGCCGCCTCGCTGGCGAACGGCGGCTCCTTCGACGACATCCAGCCCGGCCTGGACTTCTTCAAGAAGCTCAAGGGCGCAGGCAACTTCAACCCGGTCGAGTCGACCCCCGCGACCGTGCAGAACGGCGAGACGCCGATCAGCATCGACTGGGACTACCTCAACGCGGGGTACACCGAGCAGTTCGCCTCCAAGGGCGTCGACTGGAAGGTCACGGTGCCCTCCGACGGCAAGTACGCGCAGTACTACGCCCAGGCGATCAACAAGGACGCCCCCCACCCGGCCGCCGCGCGGCTGTGGCAGGAGTTCCTCTACAGCCCCGAGGGCCAGAACCTCTACCTGAAGGGGTACGCCCGCGCCGTGCTGCTGCCCGCCATGCAGACCGACGGCACGGCCGACGCGGCCCTGGTCGACAAGCTCCCCAAGGTCGACGGCACGCCCGAGTTCGCCAGCGACGCCCAGGTCACCAAGGCCAAGGAAGTCCTGGCCACCGGCTGGGGCGCCGCGGTCTCCGGCTGACCTCCACTCACATGGCCGAAACTCACGCGACGGCTCCCGCGGAGCTTCCCCGGGCCAACCCGGTCCGGGGAGGCGGGAGCCGTACCCGCTCCAAGGGCTGGACCGCGGCGCTCCCCCTGCTGCTGTTCGTGGGCCTCGCCTTCGGAATCCCGGCGGTCGCCCTGCTCGGCGGAGCGTTCACCTCAGGCGGCTCGCCCAGCACCGCGAACCTCACCGCGTCCCTCCAGGGCGCCTATCTCACCGCGCTGCTCGGCAGCGTGAAGCTGTCCGCGCTCGTCGCGGTGGCGGGCGCCGTCCTCGGCACCTTCCTCGCCCAGGCCGTGGTCACCTCGCGCTTCGGCGCGCTGCGTGAGGCCGTGCTGACGGCCTCCGGAGTGCTCGCCAACTTCGGCGGCGTCCCGCTGGCCTTCGCCTGGATCGCCACGCTCGGCAACTCCGGCGTGCTGACCACCCGTCTCGGCCTCGGCGACCACGGCTGGAGCCTCTACAGCTTCTGGGGCCTCGCCCTGGTGTACCTCTACTTCTCGGTGCCGCTGCTGGTCCTGGTCGTCGTACCCGCCCTCGACGGGCTGCGCCCGCAGTGGCGCGAGGCCGCCCAGAACAACGGCGCGAGCGCCTGGCAGTTCTGGCGGTACGTCGGCATTCCGGTGCTCACCCCCAGCCTGCTCGGCGGGGTGGTGCTGCTGTTCGGCGGCGCCTTCGCGGCGTACGCGACCGCCGCCGCCATGGTCGGCACGGTCGTCCCGCTGGTCACCCTGCAGATCGCCGACGCGCTGACCGGCAACGTCCTGATCGGTCACGAGAACGTCGCTCTGGCGCTCAGCTTCGACATGATCGTGGTGGCCGGCCTCGTCATGGCGGTCTATCTGCCCCTCCAGCGCAGGAGCGCCCGATGGCTGCGCTGACCCGGATGGCCCAGGACAGGAGCGCACGATGGCCGCGCTGACGCCCACGGTGCTCCCCGACGTCGGCACGCCCGCAACCCCCGCAGGGCGTCCCCGGCGCGTACGCGTCTGGCGCGGCGTGGTGCTGGTGCTGGCCGCGCTGTACTTCGTGACGCCGCTGCTGGCGTCGTTCGTCTTCACCGTCAACGACCCCACCAAGGGCTTCACGCTCGACGCCTACCTGGAGATCTTCTCCGCCGAGGGCTTCGTCCAGAGCCTGCTGCTCTCGCTGGGGCTGGCCGTCGCGACGATCGCGGTCGTGCTGGCCCTCACGCTCCCGGCGATGCTGGCCGTACGGCTCAGCGCGCCGAGGCTGCGTCCGGTGATGGAGGTGATCTGCACCCTGCCGCTGGTGGTCCCGCCGATCACGTTCGTGGCCGGCATCAGCACGGTGCTGCGCTGGGGGCCCGACTACCTCGCGACCACGCCGTTCTACCAGACGATCATCGCCATCCAGAACCCGTCGTTCCCCGTGGTCCTGGTCATCGCCGACGTCGTGCTCGCGCTGCCGTTCGTCTACCGGGCGCTCGACGCAGGGCTGGGCGCGATGGACGTCCGCACGCTGGTGGAGGCCGCGAGGAACTGCGGCGCCTCCTGGCCGCACGTGATGTTCCGCGTGATCATCCCCAACCTCAAGGCGGGTCTGGCCAGCGCGTCGTTCCTGACCCTCGCGCTCGTGCTCGGGGAGTACACCGTCGCGCGACTGCTCGGCTTCCAGCCGTTCTCCGTGTGGATCGTCACGATCTCCGGGGCGAACGCCGCCATGTCGGTCGCCGTGTCCATCTTCAGCCTGCTGCTCACCTGGCTGTTGCTGCTTGTCCTTTCCACCGCCGGCACCAGGCAAAGGAGTGGTTCGTGAACGGGGCTCGGGTGGAGTTCCGGGGGCTTCGCCGTACCTTCGGCACCGCCGTCGCCCTCGACGGCCTTGACCTGACCGTCGAGCCGGGCGAGATGATCGCCCTGCTGGGCCCGTCGGGCTGCGGCAAGACGACGGCGCTGCGCTGCGTCGCGGGCTTCGAGACCCCCGACGAGGGAGCCGTGCTGGTCGACGGCGAGGACATCACGCGCGTACCGGCCAACCGCCGCGACGCGGGGATGGTCTTCCAGTCCTACAGCCTTTTCCCCAACCTGAACGCCCGCGACAACGTGGCCTTCGGGCTCCGGGTGCGCAAGGCCCCCACGGCCAAGCGGCACGCCCGTGCCGCCGAACTGCTCGAACTGGTCGGCCTGCCGTCCCACGGCGACCGCTACCCGCACCAGCTCTCCGGCGGGCAGCAGCAGCGGGTCGCGCTGGCCCGCGCGCTGGCGCTGGAGCCGCGCGTGCTGCTGCTCGACGAGCCGCTGTCCGCGCTCGACGCCAAGGTCCGGGTGTCACTGCGCGAGGAGATCCGGCGGCTGCAGCTGTCGCTGGGCATCACCACGATCTTCGTGACCCACGACCAGGAGGAGGCGCTCTCGATCGCCGACCACGTCGCGGTGCTCAAGGACGGAAGGCTGGAGCAGTCCGGGTCCCCCGCCGACATCTACGACCGGCCGGAGACGCCGTTCGTGGCCGAGTTCGTCGGGACCATGAACCACCTGCCCGGCCGGCTCGGCGAGGACGAGGTCGAGGTCATCGGCCAGCGCCTGCCCGTACACGGCCGGCGGCCGGACGCAGCCGACGTCGACGTGCTCGTCCGCCCCGAGACCGTGCTGGTCACCCCGGCGGAGGACGGGGAGGCGCTGGTCGTCACCTCGTCGTTCCGGGGCGCGTCCGTACGGCTGCGCCTGCGTCTCGGCGACGGGACGGAGATCCTCGCGGACCTGCCGGGACACGACGCCGCGCGGCTCGCGCCCGGCGGCCGTGCCACGGTGCGGCTCGTGGAGCGGCCGGTCCTCGTCGCCGCGCGGACGGCGGCACCCGCCTCGTCTTCGGCTTCGAGCTCGTCTTCAGGCCCGGATTCGGCGGCCGTCCTGCCTGCGGCCGGGTAACGGGATCTCGCGAGCGTCGATCTCGATAGGGTGGCGGTCGCATATAGGTGCATAGCGGTAAGGCAACGTGGTGAACAACTTAAGTCCGAGTGAACCCTCTCAAATCGGCCACTACCGGCTCATCGGCCAGTTGGGCCAGGGTGGGATGGGCACGGTCTATCTCGGCCAGGACCACACCGGGCAGAGGGTCGCCATCAAGGTGATCAACGCGGAGTACAGCCGCCACGAGCAGTTCCGTGTCCGCTTCCGCCGCGAGGCCGAGTCCGCCCGCCGGGTCCGACGCTTCTGCACGGCGGCCGTCCTCGACGCCGACCTCGACGGCGAGCAGTTGTACGTCGTCACCGAGTACGTCGAGGGACCCAACCTGCACGAGGCCATCCAGGCGTCGGGGCCGCTGCGCGGCTCCAGCCTGGACGCGCTGGCCGTCGGCGTCGCCACCGCGCTGACCGCCATCCACAGCGCGGGCATCGTCCACCGCGACCTCAAACCGTCCAACGTGCTGCTCTCCCCGGTCGGCCCCCGGGTCATCGACTTCGGGATCGCCCGGGCGATGGACACGCTCAGCGGGATCACCGGCACCGGCGAGCTCATGGGGACCCCCCGGTACATGGCTCCCGAGGTGCTCCGCGGCGACCCCTCCTCACCCGCGTGCGACGTGTTCTCCTGGGGCTGCCTGGTGGCCTTCGCGGCCAGCGGACGCGCTCCGTTCGGCGGGGAGTCGCTCCCCTCGATCGTCTACCAGGTGCTCAACACCGAGCCCTCCCTGGAGGGGATGGAGCCCACGCTCCGCGCCCTGGTGGCGGCGACGCTGGACAAGGAACCCCTGCGCAGGCCCACGGCCCAGCAGATCCTCGACCACATGGTCGGCCGTACGACCCCGGAGCGCGCCGAGCACTCGGTGATCCAGGCGTGGCAGGGATCCCCGACCCTCCAGGGGCAGGCGCCGGCCATGCACGTACAGGCTCCCTACCAGGGACAGGCTCCCACCTACCAGGGCCCGCCGCCGACCGTCCCCGGACAGGCCCCGACGTACCAGGGGCAGGCGCCGGCCGCCGCCGTGCAGGACCCGGCGGCGTACCAGAGGCCCGCCGATCCCGCGGCTCGCCGCAAGCGGCTCATCGGGCTCGGCGTGGCGGGAGTGGTCCTGGTCGCCGCGGCCGGGCTCGGCCTGCGCGCGCTGCTTGCGCCGTCCGGTCCGCCGACGGACCTGAGCTCCCTCTACAGGGACGACTTCAACGAGAGCGGCACCGGCTGGGGCGGCAGCGAGTACACCGGCAAGCAGTACGGCATGTACGGATACGCGCCCGGCGGGTTCTACGCCGTCGACGTGAACGACGCAGGCGCGGAGAGGATAGAGAAGGCCCCCATCCCCTTCGTCCCCAAGCAACCGGCCACCCCGAATCCCTCCGCGACCCCGACCCCGACCACGCCCGAGCACCTGCTCCTGACCGTGACGACGACCATGAGGGACTTCAAGGGCACCGGGGAGTACGGGCTGTACTGCCGGGCCGACGAGGAGTCCAGGCAGAGCCGGTACGAGTTCCTGCTCACCCAGGACGGCGAGGCACGTATCCGGCGCGTCACGAAGGGCACGGGCGGCAACCTCACCGCGCCCGCGGCGGCCGACGTCGTGAAGGGCGCTCCGGCCTACCTCCAGGCCGAGTGCGCCGCGACCACCGAGGGCGTGCGGCTCAGGATGTGGGTCGACGGCCGGTTGGTACAGTCGTACGTGGACAACTCGGGAAGGCCGGCGAGTCTCCCCAACGGGGACGTCGGTTTCCTGGCACGGGTGCCGGAGAAGTCCGGAGCCTCCCTCAAGATGTCCTTCGACGACTTCACGGTCGAGGGTCCCGCCGACAGCGCCCCCAGGTCGAGTTGACGAACGTCCAGAACTCCCTGAACGTCCAGAACGCCGTCTGACGTCTACGACACCGTCGGAACGCGGTTGAGCTCGGCGGCGTACGCGATCTCCTCTCTGATGACCTCGCGCCCCGGCCACCTGGTGACGGCGACCGCCATGATGACCAGGCCGCACAGGGACCACGTCCCGATCACGATCGCCACCGGGAACCTCTCCGCGAACGCCCCCGCCACGAGCACCGCTCCCGCGTGCGTGAGCTGGATGCCTCCCTGCATGATGCCGAAAGCCCGTGCCCGATAGGCGTTCGGGAGCATCTGGACGAACAGCCCGTTCAGCGGCACGAGCACCGTGTTGACCGCGCACGCCGCCAGCAGCACCAGGAGAAGCACCACCCCGAACGGCGGCACGACCAGGACCGGCACGAGCAGCAGCGGACCCGCCACCAGGAGCGGCTTGAGAAGCTTGAGCCGCCGTTCCGGGCCCGTCACCCTCGTCACGCACGCTCCGATGACGGCCCCGATGGGGAGCGCCGCCATCAGCAGACCGGTGATCTCCGAGCCGCCCCCGAACTCGGGCGCCCAGGCCGCCGCGAGGCCCTCCGGGACGATCAGGATCGCCACCACGCTGAACACCACGAGGGCGGTCGGTCTCATCACCCGGTGCCCGAAGACCAGGCGCAGGCCGTCGCCGGTCTCCCTCAGCAGCGACCGCCGGTCGACCTCCGTCACGGGAAGCGGCCTCGGCCGTACGCCACGCCAGAGCAGCAGTGTCGAGGCGCCGAACGTGGCGGCGTTGACCAGCAGCGCGCTGTGCCCGTCGATGGCGGTCACCACGCCGCCCACCGCGTACCCGGCCACCTGCGCGGCCTGACCCGCCATGTTCTGGAACGAGAGACCGACCACGTACCTGTCCCCGGTCAGCAACTGCGCCACCATCGCCGAGCGGGCCGCCTGGAACGGCGGCGTGAGAAGCGAGGCTCCGAGCAGCAGCAGGAGCAGGGCAGGAAGCGGCATGCCGGGAACGGCCATCGTCCCCAGGATCAGCATCCGGGCCACGTCACAGATGATCATGACCCGCCGGTACGGATAGCGCTCGGCGAGCGCGGCGAGCACCGGCCCCCCGGCCACCCAGGGAAGATAGCTGATCGCGAAACCGATGGCGGACAGCAGCACGGAACCGGTGTCGCGGAAGACCAGGAAGGTCACCGCCACCTTGGCGAAGTAGTCGCCGACCCACGAAAGGACCGCCGCGCCGAACAGCGCGCGATACTCGGCGACCCCGAACACCTCCCGGAACGTCGCCGGCCGATCGACCCCTGGGGCATCGCGGATGACCCTGTGCGCGGGCGCGGCCTGACTCTGGACCTCTATCAGCTTCTCGCTCACCGGCGCTCAGTCCTTATGCATCCAAGGTCGCAGGTGGCGTGGTCCGGCGTGGGAGCCCGTGTCACGCCTGCTTGACGGGCGTAGCCACGGATAACGTCAGGCCGATTTCTCCCATTTCGACATGTGAGGCTACAAACAGTCATGATTCCAGAACGTCACGAAATCCGAACCTTTTCACCGGCCAATAGGGGTTCCCCCAACCGAGGGCGTATGGTCCCATGCCTCCGGCATTCAGTGCCGCTATCGCCACTATCACCGCATGGCCGCAATCGCCGCATGCCCGGAAGTAGGATGCCGCGCACCGCAGGCGGGTGGTGCCACGCTCCACCCAAGGCCAGGCTCGCGCGGTGCTACTCCCCCTCAGCCGGCGGTGCGACCGGATACGCGGCGGCGACGATACGCTCCGCCTCCTCGACGACCGCTTCCAGCCGGGCCCCATGCGCGCCATGCCAGTACACGCGATCACACGCGAGGCATCGCGCGAACCTGTCGTAGCTACGGCGGGTGCCCGGCCTCAGACGTCCCTCCACCTCGCTCTTCTCCACCGGGGCTACCGGGCCGTTGCACGCCGGGCACCTGGTCCAGGGCGCGAGCGATGGCGCGAAACGCTCCAGCACGTCGGCGAACTGCTCCTGCGGCCGCGCACCCCGGACGTACGCGCCCATCCAGAGGCTCCTCCGGCGCAGCAGGCCACGGTCCTGCGTGAGCAGCACCCGCCGCTCGTCGTTGGCCCGGACGATCAGCGCGTCGTCATCGAGATCGCTCTCATACGCGGTGTCGACCCCTACGAGCCGAAGCCGCCGCGCGAGCGTCCCCAGGTGCACGTCGAGCAGGAATCGCTGAAAGGGAACAGCCTGCGGCCTCCGCACCCCGAGGACGCTCACCACGTCGCCCGCCTCCGGCCGGTACGACGGCGTAACCTCCCGCCCGCCGACGACCAGACGCCCCACCTCCGTCAACGGCACCCCGAGCGACTCCACCACATGCCCCAGCGAGGACGTCCCGTCGTAGCGCACCCACACCACATCGCCCCGAAGCCGCGCCGCCAAAAACCCCCGCGACTCCCCCTCAACCCGCAATCCCAACTCCCCCACATCCCCAGCATGCCAGGCCGGCCGCTACCACCTGTGAGCCCCGGCTACGCCCCGACCGCAAACTCCGGGTCGTCAGAAGAAGAGGTCCTCGATCACCACGGCGGTGGCGGCGCGCTGGATCCAGGCATCAAGCTGCGCCAGATCCTTGTGGGCGAGGATGCGGCTCCGCGTTTCATCCGAAATCAGGACCCCTCGACCAGACAGGACGATGCAGAGCGCTTCCGCCTTTCCCTCGACCCTGCCCTCCGCCTTTCCCGCGGCGACGTATTTCTTCGCGAAGTCGCTCTGGTACTCGTAGGTTCCCGCATCCACCAATACCTCCATATGCATCCCAGCCACCTCGGGCGGCGTCGTCAGCGGCAAATCGGGTAGAGCGAGCCCGCTGTGCGCATGAACTCCGGATGGGAGTCGCCGCAGGTGCCTGAGCGGGGTCGACGCCGTTCCTCACGCCATCAAGGAAGCAGTCCCACTCGAAGGCGGTGCAACGGATGACCTGAGCATCAGGCTTGCAAGTGGGACGTACGTCCACAGGTCGTCAGGAGAAGAGATCCTCGATCGCCACGGCGGTGGCGGCGCGCTGGATCCAGGCATCGAGCTGTGTCGGGTCCGTACAGGCCACAATGCGACTTCGCGTTTCGGCCGAAATCGGGATCCCTCGACCAGACAGAATTATGAAGATCGCCTCAGCCTTTCCCTCGGCGACATATTTCTTCGCGAAGTCGCTCTGGTACTCGTAGGTTCCCACGGCCATCAATACCTCCATATGCTTCCGAGCCACCTCGGGGAGCGCCATCAGCACAAAATCAGCGTACAGCCGAGCCCGCTGGACATCGACGACCGCCAGGGCGGCCAACAGCGCCTCCAAGACCGGCTGAGCTTCGATACCACCGCCGTGGGCCACCGCCGACAGCACTGCGAGCTCGGGCGCGTCGACCGCCTCAGCGGGATCGGTCACTACCGGAACCGCCCCCGGGCCGACGACCATCGGAGCGATAAAGGGCGAGCAAAAGAGTGTCAGCATCACCCCTTAACTAACTCGAACACCCGAAAGGCATATTTTCCATTAAAAATCCCACTTAACTGCGCTATCAAGACATCCGTAGAGGTTAGATTGGGCCGTTGGCCGCTGCGTAGTGGGATGACGGGGGGTAGAACGAGATTCGACGGAAGCCGGGGGTCTATTCACCCACCCGTCACCCACTTGATCGGGGAACCCACTTGATGCCCACCCAAAACCCGCGCGCGCACCGGCACTTGTCAGTCGCCCACAGCGCCAGGGCGGTCGAACTCCCCGCTCTTCACGCCATCGAGGAAGCAGTCCCACTCGAAGGCGGTGTATCGAATGACTTCGGCATCCGGCTTGCGGCTGTGACGTACGGCAACCCCACCATCGGCCAGGTGCGCGATCTCCACACACCCGTTGCCCGACGTGCTGGCCCGAGCCTTGAACCAATGAAGCTCGCCGGATTCCGGTGCACTCATGATCGTATCTCCTCGGCGGCAGTCCGGATGAGGTGTAGGGACTCGCGTGGATCGAGGGCTATCGCTTGGAGGCGGCCGAACATCATCCTGAACCGTGAGATCTGATCCGGTCGCTGCATGTACAAGTTTCCGCCCATAGAGTCCACATACGCTACGGATTTGTCCGCTGGATCTCGGGGCTCGATCAGCGTGAACATGCCATGTTGCGGACCATAAGCCCCCTTACTGAGCGGAATGACCTGCACAGACACATTGGGCAGCGTCTCGCAGACCTCCATCACACGACGCAACTGCGACCCCATAGCCACAACGCCACCGACCGGCCGCCTCAATGCCGCCTCGTCCATGACCGTGATCAGCTCAAGTCTGGGATCCGTGACCAGCACCTTCTGGCGCTGCATGCGTAGCTGAACCAGCCGCTCTATCGTCTCCGGCGGATCTGTCGGCATCCACGCCTGAATCAGTGCACGGGCATACTCCTCTGTCTGAAGCAGCCCCTCAATGAGGGCCAAAGTGAACGTCAGCAAGCGCCCGGCGCCGGCCTCCATACCGACGTAGGTGGATAGGCCAGACGGCAGGACCGACTCATAGTCCGTCCACCAAGCCGCAGGGGCGGCCGCTTTGGCCTCACGGGCCATACGCATCAGCAGGTCACGCTGCGCGTGATCTCCGACCTTGTACAGGTCGAGCAGGCAACGGATGTCCTGGAGCCGGATAGCGCCCTTCCCGTTCTCCAACCTGCTCAGCTTCGAGACTGAAATATCGTGATCATCCGCCGCAAGCGCCTTGCTCGCCGCGTCAAGACTCAAGCCCATGCGGTCGCGCAACTCCCGCAACTCGGCGCCGAGTCTCATCCGCAGGATGGTCGGATTCTCCCCCATAGCGACTCCCTTCGGTTTGTCTGCTTGGGACATCCTCCAGAGCCAGGAGTCAGTCCCATGCCACATCACACCCGACCGCCTGGAACTCCAGCCCTCGCAATCCTTCCTGCTACCCCACTTTGATATTGCAGAATGACATGCCATAGGCACTAAGCGTCACTTGAGATGCACGTGAAGTAATCAGAGCGTCGATCACGAACCGATCGACGTACGTAGAGGAGCACCTGTGGATGCGCCGCACAGCACGCCATCTCCCCACCTGACTGGATCAAGCCACCGATACGGCGACCATGGCTGAGCGGGAGAGCACCCAACTCGACATCTCGGCACAGCCGGAAGCGGTACGCGAGGCACGGGATGCCGTACGCAAACTGACGGACGGTTGGGGTCCTGCCGACGTTATCGACGATCTGATCCTCTGTCTCAGCGAGGCGTTGACCAACGCCATCACCCATGCCGCGCATGGTAGGACGCTGGCCGTACATGTGTCGCAGACAGAGACGTTCATCCGGATCGAGGTGACGGACTGTGACAGGCACCCGCCGGTGTTCGCCATACCCGCCGAAGTGGTCCTAGCCGATAATCAGCTCCCAGAGCGCCTACTGGAAGAACACGGCCGTGGACTGTTCCTGATCGACGCGCTAAGCAGTCGATGGGGCATCGAGCCCCGTTCCCCCGGCAAAGTCGTCTGGTTTGAACAGGACATCGCTAGGCGGTGACGGATTCTCTGAAACCTGGTCGCCCCATGCCTCGCATACGGAGGCGGGGCAAACGATCATCGTCTTTCCAGGTGGAAAGGCATAAGCCAACGGAGCGTTGGGGAGTCGAGGGGCCGGTAGGCCCCTGGGAAGCGCTGTCCGAGCCGGAGGCGGGGACCATACGAGGATTCAGGTGGACTTTCGGATGATGAGTTCGGTGGGCAGGATCGTGGAGGAGACCGGGCCGCCGTCGATCTGGCGGAGGAGGAGGCGGACCGCCGCCAGGGCCTGGTCCTCTCGGAGGCTGCTGACCGTGGTGAGCGGGGGGATGGTGTAGGAGGCGGCCTCGATGTCGTCGAAGCCGACGACGGCAACGTCTTCGGGGACCTTGCGCCCGGTCTCATGCAACGCGCTCAACGCCCCGATCGCCATCAGGTCGTTGGCCGCGAAGACGGCGTCCAGCGCCGGGTCGTCCTGGAGCAGCTGGCGCATCGCGACCGCTCCCGACGCGCGGGTGAAGTCGCCGATGGCGACGATCGACCGGCGCCCGCTGTCGCGCAGGGTGTCCCGGTATCCCTCCAGCCGGGCCTGCGCCGCGACGCTGTCCAGCGGGCCGCAGATCATGGCGACGCGCCGCCGTCCCGTGCCGAGCAGGTGCGTCACCGCCGCGACGGCCCCGCCCGTGTCATCGCTGTCGATGTACGGCAGGGCCATGGGAACCGCGGGCCGGCCCAGCGACACGGTCGGGATGCCCGTACGGGCGAGCGCGCCGAGCAGCGGGTCGGCGCCGCGCGTCGAGACCACGACGACCCCGTCCACGTGCCCCGCCGCGACATACTGCTCCACCCGCAGCCGGCTTCGCGCGGAGCCGGCGAGCATGAGCGTGACCTGCTTGCCCTGCTCTTCCAGCGCGTGGACGGCCGTCCGTACGACCGAGGAGAACACCGGGTCGTCGCTCCCGCCTCCGGAACGGACGCCACCCACGATCCCGGGGCGGGGGTCTGTCAGGGAGGCGGGATGGGAGGGCGGGTGGGGTGAGTCGAGGACGACGAGGCCGATCGTGTCCGTGCGCTGGGTGACGAGGCTGCGGGCGGCCGAGTTGGGCACGTAGCCGAGCTCGTTGACGGCGTGCATGACGGTCTCGCGGAACTCGTCGCTGACCGTGGCCTGCCCGTTGATCACCCGCGAGACGGTCGACCTCGACACCCCCGCCCGGGCCGCGACCTCCTCAAGCGTGGGACGCCGGGTGCGTTCCCTCCACACCCCGTTGCGCTGGATCACCTCGCGGTACCACCGCGCGCTGTCCTTGAGCAGGCGCCGCTGCGTCGTGAAGTCGACATGCACGATCCCGAACCGCTTGTTGTAGCCCTCGGCCCACTCGAAGTTGTCCATCAGCGACCAGACGAGGTACCCCCGCAGGTCCGCCCCGGCTTCGATGGCGGCGTGCGCGGCCCGCAGGTGGCCCTCCAGGAAGGCGGTGCGGTCGGCGTCGTACACGCGCTCGCCCGACACCACGTCGTCGAACGCGGCGCCGTTCTCGGTGACGAGCAGCCCGACCTCGGGGTAGTCACGCGCGAGCCGTACGAGGAGCTGGGAGAGGCCGGTCGGGACGATGGCCCAGCCCGTGGCGGTCGTCGGGGCGTACGCGCCGGTGAACTCGATGTCCTCGGTGCCGGGGTAGGCGGGGTTGGCCGGCTCGCCCGGCCCGGACCGTACGACGCAAGGGGTGTAGTAGTTGATCCCGAGCAGGTCGATCGGCTGGTTGATGGTCGCGAGGTCGCCGTCGTGGATGTGGTCGAGCCCGGCGACGCGGTCGACGATCGACAGCACCTTGCCGGGGTACTCTCCGCGCAGCGCGGGGTCGAGGAACTGCCGGTTGATGAGGCAGTCGACGCGGTCCACCGCCTCGGCGTCCTCCGCGGACAGCGCGAGCTCCGGGTCGTTCACCTGGGCGGGGGTGACCACCGGGACGAGGTTCAGCGTGAGGGCGATCTCCCGCGCGCCCGCGTCGCGCAGCGCCTGGGTGCCCAGCCCGTGGGCGAGGAGCAAGTGGTGCGCCGCGCGGAAGGCGTCCGCCGACGACGTACGTCCCGGAGCGTGTACGCCGATGCCGTATCCGAGGAAGGCCTGCACCCAGGGCTCGTTGATGGTCATCCACGTGCCGACCCGGTCCCCGAGGCGGTCGTACACGAGCCGCGTGAAGTCGGCGAACCGGTAGGCGGTGTCGCGGTCGGTCCAGCCGCCCGCCTCCTCCAGGGCCTGCGGAAGGTCCCAGTGGTAGAGCGTCACATACGGCGCGATGTCGGCCGCGAGCAGCTCGTCCACCAGCCGCTCATAGAAGTCGAGACCCGCCGCGTTGGCGGGGCCGGAGCCGCCGGGCTGGACGCGCGGCCACGCCACCGAGAACCGGTAGACCTCCAGGCCGAGCTCCTTCATCATGCGCACGTCGCCGGGATACCGGTGGTAGTGATCGCAGGCGGTGTCGCCGGTGTGCCCCTCGAACACCGCGCCCGGGGTCCTGGCGAACGTGTCCCAGATCGACGGGCCCCTGCCGTCCTCGGCCGCGCCTCCCTCTATCTGGTAGGCGGCGGTGGCGGCTCCCCAGATGAAGCCGTCGGGAAAGGTCAGTGTCTGCCCTCGGTTCGCGATGGTCGTCGCAGTCATCCCTCGACAGCTCCCGTCTTTCTCCTGCTGGCCGAAACCCCTGTGGTGACCGGAACACGCCTGATCGGCGGATGCCCGCCCCCGACAATCCTGGCCCCACGGGCATGATCGCGCAAAGCCGGTTTGAGGGAGAACGCAAAGGTGGCCCGAAGGGAACAAGGCTTAGGGCCCCGGCGGTTGGGCACGAGCAACGCACCGTCCGCTCGCGAAGGAGTCCAGCGTCATGCATGCCATCGTCGTCTCCACCCCTGGTGGGTCTTCCGCGCTCGAATACAAGCAGGTGCCCGATCCGGTGCCGGGGCCCGATGACGTGCTGGTCGACGTGGCGGCGAGCGGCGTCAACTTCATCGACGTCTACCACCGCGAGGGGCGTTACCCGCTCCAGGCGCCGTTCGGCGTCGGGTCGGAGGGCGCGGGCACCGTGACCGCCGTCGGGGAGAACGTGACGGACATCGCGGCCGGGGACCGGGTGGGCTGGCAGGGGGTGCTGGGCAGCTACGCGGAGAAGGTGGTCGTCCCGGCTGCCAGGACGATCCCGCTTCCCGATGATCTGCCCTTCGAGCCGGCGGCGGCCGTGATCCTCCAAGGTCTCACCGCTCACTATCTCACCCACTCCACGTACGCCGTGAACACCGGTGACGACGTGCTCATCCACGCGGCGGCGGGCGGAATGGGGCTGCTCCTCACCCAGATGGTCAAGCTCCGCGGGGGCCGGGTGATCGGCACGGTCTCCACCGAGGAGAAGGCCAAGCCGGCCCGGGAGGCCGGGGCCGACGACGTGATCCCGTACGAGGATTTCGCCGAGGCCGCGCGCGAGCTGACCGGCGGCCAGGGCGTGCACGTCGTCTACGACGGCGTCGGCGCGGCCACCTTCGAGGGGAGCCTGGCCTCGTTGCGGCAGCGTGGCCTGCTGGCCCTGTACGGAGCGGCGAGCGGGCCGGTGCCGCCGTTCGATCCGCAGCGGCTGAACCAGGGCGGGTCGCTGTTCCTGACCAGGCCGACGCTCGCCCACTACGCCGTCACGCGCGAGGAGCTGCTCGGGCGGGCCGACGACGTGCTCGGCTGGGTCGCCAGCGGCGCCCTGAAGGTCCACATCTCCGGCAGGTATCCCCTTGCCGACGCGAGCAAGGCCCACGACGACCTCGAAGGCCGCCGTACGACCGGCAAGCTCCTGCTGATCCCCTGAGAAAGGTCCGGCTGATCCCCCGAGCACTCGCCGGATCAGCCGGACCGCCCGGATCAGCCGGGCGTCGCGAGATCGAAGAAGAGAACGCCCAGGTAGAGGCCCCCGGCGATCGCGATCAGGCTGAGCGCGATCGCCCAGGCGCGCAGCGCGGTCTCGTTCTTCATCGTGTTCCTTCCGAGTCGTTCATGGTGCTCCAATCGAAAGGACGGGCTCGGGGGTCACCGGGAGCCGTTCAGAAGGCGGGCCTTGGCGGCGGCGTACTCGGCGTCGTCGAGCCGGCCGCTCTCGTGGAGGAGGGAGAGCCGTTCGAGCTGGCCGACCAGGTCACCGGAACCGCCAGGGCCACCCACCACGGCGTCCTGTGGGGTCAGCTCGACGAAGCGCGACGCCGGGCGCGCCGGGGGTACGGGCGCGTCCGCCGGCCGGTCGCGGTCACCGCGCCGGTCGTCCTCGCCGGGCAGCACCACCGACGTCGTCCACCGCACGCTTCCCGCCGGAGGAGGCGCGGGCGCGGGCTTCGGCGACGGCCCCCAGAACAGCACGCGTAACGCGTCCCGGTTGAGCATGAAGAAGAGCGGCACGCCCCCCATGAACGCGAAGACCACGGCGCAGACCAGGAAGCCGGTCTCGACGCCGGGCCCTTCGAGCGAGGACGCGAGGAAGTTCCAGCCGAGGCTGAGGAACAGCGCGGGCCAGGCCAGCGGGATCAGGCGGGGACCCACCGGCAGGAGACTCGCGGCGTACAGCCCCACCGCGGCGAGCCCGCCGATGATGGACACCGGCATGATCCACCCGATCGCGTCCGGACACGGGGTGGCCACCACGTACGGCCCGCCGGAGGCACAGCTCCCTCCTACGCCCAACAGAAGGCGGGAGCTCAGGAACAGCATGGTCAGGCAGCAGGTGACGCCGCCCAACCCCAGAACGGTCCCGATAGACCTGCGGACCAGGCGAAGGGGGGTGATCACGCTCCGTATGGTAGGTCACGCTCCCCATTCCAGAACAGAACTTACAAAGCCGGTAAACCACTGTCATCCCCTACGAACCACCGTGACCCGGGTGCGCCAGGCGGGACGACGTGAGCGGGACGACTGGGAACCGGTGTCCGGTGGGACCGCTAGGAACCCGTTTCCGGCGGCCAGCCGAGGAGGCGGGCGCCGAGGACGGCGGTCTCCAGTGTGAAGCGCTGGGTCGGGTCGTCGGGTGAGAAGCCGGTGAGCCGCCGGATGCGCTCCAGGCGGTAGGTGACGGCCCGGGTGCTGATGCCGAGCTTCCGGGCGGCGGCGGTCTGGTTGCCCTGGGCTCCGAACACCGCTTCCAGCGTCTCAAGCAGGGGCTCGGGACCGCCGCGCGCGTCCAGCAGCGGGTTCAGGACGGTCGCGACGAGGTCCTCGATCGCGTCCCGGTCGCGCAGCAGGACCGGGAAGACCAGCAGGTCGGCCGCCCGCAGAACCTGGGGCCGCAGGCCGAGCCGCTCCCCCAGGCCGATCGCGTCGCTCGCCTCGCGAAAGGACGTCACCACGCCTCCCGGTCCGCGATGCGGACGGCCGATGCCCACCCGCCAGCCGGCGTCGAGATTCCCGCGCACGTGGTGGGTGAACTCCCCGGTGGCCGCGGTCAGGGCGGCGGGCGCCACGCAGACCAGCAGGCCGTCACGGGCCGCGATCAGGACGTTGTGCGAGCCGAACCGGGCGATCAGCGCCTGCTCGATCCGGCGGATGAGCGGGTCGCCGTCCCCGACCGGCTTGACGTCCCTGGCCACGGCCACCACGTACGCCTCGGCCAGCCGGAGCCCGAAATGCTCCGCACGCTCGGCCAGCCGGTCGGCCCGTCCCTGCAACAGGTCGCCGATGAACTCCCGCCGGGCCTCGTCCTCCTCCCGGATGGCCCGGAGCTGTGCTTCCTCGTATCCGTCGAAGTACGCCGCCACGGCCCTGCGTACGGCTCCGAGGACGGGCGCGCCGGCGGGACGGGAGGTGAGCTCGCAGGCGAGCAGGCAGGCGTCGGTGAGCGAGCGCATGGGCACGCCACGCTCGGCGGCGGCCGTCCCGAGCGCGCGCAGCGCCTCGACGGCGTCACGGTCGGGTAAGCGTCCCGTGGACGAGGCGGCCGTGAGCACCGAGAGATACCCGCCGAGCAGGTCGGCGGGCACCCCGGTCGCCTCGCTCACATGAGCGAGAACGTCCATCACACTCCTACGTCACGCCGATCGAAGGAGAGGACGGCGGTCAGGATCAGCACGGCCGTCCCGGCGAGCAGGACCAGGTAGTCGCCCACCGGCAAGCCGTTCACCAGCGGGTTTCCTCCACTGTAGTAGTGGAACGGCGAGAGCCGGTTCAGCCACTTCATCGCCTCGACGTCGGCGGCCAGCGCGTTGACCACGTACCCCGCCACCGCGTACGTGCCGGCGACCGCCATGGCGAGCGCCTTGCGGCCGGTGGCCGCGCCCACGGCGAGCGCGAGGGTCCCGAAGAACAGGACCAGCAGGTACAGGCCCGTGTGCGCCGCGACGATCCTGCCGAGGGGCACTCCGAGGTCCACCGCCGACCCGAGGAGGACGATCACCGCGAACGACGCGACCGCGACGCCGAGCAGGCCGATCGCCAGCGCGGCGAAGCGCTCCAGCACCAGCCGCCTGCGGGCCATCGGCAGCGTGAGGGTCAGCTCCAGCGTGCCCGCCTCCTCGGGTGCCGCGATGGCCTTGTTGCCGAGGATCACCGCGCACATGATGAAGAGCAGTGGTACGAACAGCTGGTAGACGACGGCCTGGAGGAATCCGGTGCCGCTGGCGATGTTCTCCAGGCCGCCCATCAGTTTCCGGACGCTGTCGGGGTACTTCGCGAGGGCCGCCTGGTCATAGAAGTCCGGATTTTTGTGCATCTGGGGGAAGAAGGACGTGTACAACCCCGCGAAGAGGCAGATGCCGACCGACCAGCCGATGAGCGCGCGGCGGTAGTCGCGCAGGGTCTTACGCACCAACGTGGGCATGGTGCACGTCCTCGCTGTAGTAGGTGAGGAAGATCTCTTCCAGGTCCGGCTCGGCGCTGACCATGTGGACGACGGTGAACCGCGCCGCCGCCTTGATGAGAGCGTCGGGGCGGCCGTCGATCGTGCAGCTCACGCTCGCGCCCGTGACCTGGAGGTCGCGCACGCCCGGAAGATCCCGGAACGCCTCCTCGGGCACCGGGGCGTCGAAGTGGAACTCCACCCGGCGCACGGCCTTCTCGCGCAGCGCGGCGACGTCCTCCACGGCGACCAGCCTGCCGCCCCTGACGATGCCCACCCGGTCGGAGACGTGCTCGACCTCCGCGAGGACGTGGGACGACATGAGCACGGTGCGCCCCGCCGCACGTACCTCGCGCACCATCGCGAGGAACTCCTGCTGCACGAGCGGGTCGAGGCCGCTGGTCGGCTCGTCGAGGATCAGGAACTCGGGCTCGTGCATGAACGCCTGGATCAGGCCGACCTTCTGCTTGTTGCCCTTGGAGAGCTGCCCCATCCTGACCGACAGGTCGGCCTCCAGCCGCTCGGCCAGCACGTCGATGCTCCCCCTGGCCACGCCTCCCCTGACGCCCGCGAGGAATTCCAGGTACTCTCGCGCCTTCTCCCGGCCTTCGAGGGCCAGCTCGCCGGGGAGGTAGCCGATCCTGCCGCGGACGGACGCGTCACGGGGGTCGGCGCCGAGGACGCGGACCTCGCCGCGCGTGGGACGGATCACGTCGAGGAGCAGGCGGATCGTCGTCGTCTTCCCGGCGCCGTTCGGGCCGAGGTACCCGAACACCTCGCCGGGATGGATCTCCAGGGTGAGATCCTCCAGCCCCCGGCGCTTACCGTAGAACTTGGTCAGCCCCTCGGTTTCCACCACTGCTGTCATGGCTCGCATCTTGGCCCTTAGCGCTGTCGCCCCGACAGGACCACACCCGGACAGTTCCATCCCCCTTCCTTTCCATATCCCGGCAACCGCAGGGCCAAGAAAGCTCTACCGGGGTGGGCCAGGTCGGCGGGTCAGCGGTCGACGGCGCAGGTGCCCGTGCTGCCGGGGAGGCGGTGGCGGTTGCGGGCGATGACGCGGTAGACCGCCTCGGCGGCCCAGCTCACCGGGGGGACGAGCATGATCTGACCGGCCGCGCGCCACCAGGCCACGGGTTGTACGGCGAGCAGCAGCGCGACGGCACGGGCGCCCGACGCGTGAAGGCCGTTGGGACCGACCAGTTGCACGGACTGGGTCACCTCGTCGAGGGTCAGCCCGTGGCCGACCAGATCGAGATCCTGCCAGCGGCTCACCCGCGGCATCACGGGGAGATGTCTGAACCCGAACTCGACACAACGCTGGCAGAACCCGCAGTCGCCGTCATACACCAGCACGTGCCGATTCTCCCATACGGCCATCACGCTCCTCGGTTCGGTGAGGCAGCGTGGGCGGACCTGCGGACTATCCCTGAGGCAGCCCAGGCGAGCCCGCGGCTCCTCCTGGAGGTAGCCCAGGCAAGCCCGCGGTTCCTCCTGGAGGTAGTGCGGGCATGCCCGAGGGTGCGCCCTTCTCGATGAGCGTGAGCAGGGCGTCGGTGTCGACATGGTGCTCGATCAGGTCGCCGAGTGCGTCCAGGTGGCGTTCCCGGAGGGCCGCGAACGAGACGCCGGGCGCGGGAGCGAAGTCCCTGCCCGCCCTCGCGGCGACGTCGGCGAGGAACGCACGACGGAAGTCGTCGTTCTCCAGCGCCCCGTGCCACGTCGTCCCCCACACCGCGCCCACCCGGCAGCCGTCCAGGAACGGCTCCGGCCTCCGGTCTTCGTCGTCCGTAAGCGGCGCCGTCTCCCCACCCTCTCCACCGTCGACCGTCACGATCCCGTGGTGGATCTCGTATGCGGCGACGCGGCAGCCGTACGCCTCGCCGACCGGGCGGGAAAGGGTCTTGCCCGGGGCGAACTCGACGGTCGCGGGGAGCAGGCCGAGCCCCTCCACCAGCCCGGCGCCGGACTCCACGTCGTCGCGGATCGAACGCGCGAGCATCTGGTAACCGCCGCAGATGCCGAGGATGGGGCCCCGCCGGTCGAGAAGCGCGGACGCCAGGCCCGTACGGCGCAGCCATTCGAGGTCGGAGACCGTGGCGCGTGACCCCGGCAGGATGACCAGGTCGGCCTCACGGATCTCGGAGACGTCAACCGGAGAGGCGACGAACCGGACCCGCACCCCCGGCTCCGCCGCGAGGGCGTCCACGTCGGTGAAGTTGGAGATCCTCGGGTACCGCACCACCGCCACCCGCAGGCTCCCGGACGTACCCGGCGCCGAAGCGTGCGTCGGCCTGTTGTCCAGGGCCAGGGAGTCCTCCAGATCCATCCACAGCCCGTCGAGCCAGGGCAGCACCCCGTACACGGGGCGCCCGGTCAGATCCCTCAGCATGTCGAGGCCGGGTTCGAGCAACTCCGGCGCCCCTCGGAACTTGTTGATCAGAAAGCCACTGATGAGCGCCTGATCTCCCGCGTCGAGGAGGGCCAGCGTGCCGTACAGGGAGGCGAAGACGCCGCCCCTGTCGATGTCCCCGACGACGATCACCGGGATGTCGGCGGCACGGGCCAACCCCATGTTGGCGATGTCCCCCCTGCGGAGGTTGATCTCCGTGGGGCTTCCCGCGCCCTCGCACACGACCACGTCGTACGTCGAGCGGAGCCGGTCGAGCGACTCCAGGGCGACCTTTCTGAGGTGGTCCTTGTACGCGCCGTACTCCATCGCGTCCACGTCGGCGATCGGCCTGCCGAGCACCACGACCTGGCTACGACGGTCACTGCCGGGCTTGAGCAGGATCGGGTTCATGTCGGCGACGGGCTCCAGGCCGGCCGCCTGCGCCTGCGCGACCTGCGCCCGTCCGATCTCGGCTCCGTCGGCGGTCACGTACGAGTTGAGCGACATGTTCTGCGCCTTGAACGGCGCCACCCTCACCCCCTGGCGGGCCAGCCACCGGCAGATGCCCGCCGTGACGACGCTCTTACCCGCGTCCGAAGTCGTCCCCGCCACCAGAAGCGTCCCTTTAAGCACCCCCCAAAGATGCCAGACCCACCCGAATCCACACCCCCGCACCCAGGAGAGCTGGAGTCGCGCCACCAGAGATCGCGTTCCTCCGGAGGGGAACCGGAGACCTCGCTCCTCCGCCGGGACCGGACGTCCGTTCCTTCGGCCGGGCCGGACGTCCCGTTCCTTCGGCCAGGACCGGACGTCCCGTTCCTTCGGCCAGGACCGGACATCTCGCTCATTCGGCCAGGACCGGCGGAGGGCCGGCGGGTATGCGGTCACCGCCGGCGACGCCACCCCCGCAGCATCCGCGCGGAGGCGATCGCGAGTACGGCCGAGGACAGGTTCACAGCGCGCGCGAGCCGTACGGACCTGGAGATGTCGCCGACGGCGGGACGGGGGCCGTCGCCGAGCTCGGGGCGGTGCTCCACCCGGCCGCCGTAGTCGTTGCGGCCCCCCAGCTGGACCCCGAGCGCCCCCGCGAACGCCGCCTCGCACCGCCCGGAGTTGGGGCTGGGATGCCGGTGGCCGTCCCTGCGCAGTACGGCCGCCGCCGCACGAGGTGATCCACCGACCAGCGGAGCCAGCACGCAGGCCAGCACCCCAGTGACCCGGGCCGGGACGTAGTTCGCCACGTCGTCCAGGCGGGCGGCGGCCCAGCCGAACCGCTCGTACCGCTCGGAGCGGTGACCGATCATCGCGTCCAGCGTGTTGACCGCCCGGTAGGCCAGCAGGCCGGGCACGCCCGCCACCGCACCCCAGGCCAGCGGGGCGACTACGGCGTCGGAGGTGTTCTCGGCGATCGACTCCACCGTCGCGCGGGCCAGCTCGGCCTCGGACAGGCCGGAGGGATCACGTCCGCACAGGTGGGGCAGCCTCGCACGCGCGGCGGCGAGATCACCCGATTCGAGGGCTCTCGCCATGTACGCCCCTTCGCGGGCCAGGGTCGTACCGCCGAGCACCGCCCAGGTGGCCACGGCGGTGACGGCCACGCGAGCGGACGGCCTTCGCCGGGTCAGCCGCTCGGCCGCCACCCCGAGGACCGCCGCCGAGCCGACGCACAGCGCCACGTGCGCCGCGCCCTTCGCACGCGCCGGCCCGTACAGGCGGCGCTCCAGTGCGCCGGCGGCGCGGCCGAACAGCGCGACGGGGTGGGCCCGGTTCTGCGGATCGGCGAGAACCGCGTCCAGCGCGACTCCTGCCAGCAGCCCGACGGCCCGGCCGTTCCGGCCCCTGCCCGGCTTCCGTAGCTTGGCGGCCGTCCGGACGATGGCTCCGGTACCTGTCTTCGACTTCCCTGTGCGTGTGATCGTTCGATCTTTCTTCACGAAATGAGTGCTGGTTCAAGCTCTGGGAGATCGTCTCGCGTTCTAGTGGAGATGGGCGTCGAGTTCGTCCCAATGGGTGTCGAGCCAGGCCGAGGCGCGGCGGATGCGCTCGCCGGCGCCGTCCTCCCACATGCGGGCCCAGCCTCCACCGTTCGTCAGGGCCCGCGATCGCATGGCGACGTACGAGCGGTCGAACCGGAGCCGGCTCAGCTCCAGAAGCCGGCGCCGGTCGCGCGCCTCGAAACCGTACGCGTCGCAGAACAGCCTCAGCCGCGCGCCGACATCGAGATCGCGTTGCAGCGGATCGCGATCGATCGGGTCGGCGATGGGCGCCCAGTGCCGTAAGGCGGTCACGGCGTCGAACAGCCGGGTCGTCGGGCGGGCCATGTCGAAGTCGATAAGCGCCCAAGGCCTTTTCCCGCGAAATATCACGTTCTCGGGGGTGATATCGCAATGACCGATCAGCTCGGGTGCGGCGTCGTCGGCGGAGCCGCCCTCCCACCGGGCATCCGGCGGAGGCGCGAAGCTCCGGACGGCGTCATGGAACCGCCGTACCAGCACCGCGAGGTCGACTAGGGCCTCATCACCGACCGCGTACGCAGGAAGGGGACGGGTCGCCGCACGGCCGGGCACATAGGAGAGGATCTGCCGCCCCTGGTCATCGATACCGAGCACCCGTGGCGCCCCCTCGAACCCAACCGCCTCAAGGTGGCCGAGCAGAGCGTGCACGGCAGGACTGGACGCGCTCATCGGACGTCGCACAGTGTCGCCCACCCGGACGACACCCTCCGTCACATCACCGCCAATCAGGGTGATCTCCGGAGAAGCCGTACCGACCAACATGCCCCAAAATCCTAGCCCCACCTCCCTGACGACGACACCCTTCCCCCACCCCTCCCGGGTACCCCTACCACCCGCCCCCTCACCTCCGCCGCACAACCCCACCCCGCCCACCACGACGACCACCTGCCCCCACCCGCACAGCCCACCTTGAAACACCCAGCCCCACCCGCACAGCCCACCGTGAAACCACCCAGCCCCACCCGGACGGCCACCCACCCCGCCCGCCGATGGACCACCCGGCTTCGCCCGCACGGCCCCCGTGAAACCACCCGCCCCCACCCGCACAGCCCACCTTGAAACACCCAGCCCCACCCGCACAGCCCACCGTGAAACACCCAGCCCCACCCGCACAGCCCACCGTGAAACCACCCAGCCTCCCGGACGGCCACCCACCCCGCCCGCCGAGGGACCACCCGGCTTCGCCCGCACGGCCCCCGTGAAACCACCCGCCCCCACCCGCACAGCCCACCGTGAAACCACCCAGCCTCACCCGGACGGCCACCCACCCCGAGGGACCACCCGGCTTCGCCCGCACGGCCCACCCACCGCGCTCCGTGTGGTGCGCATCAGGCGCCGCGACGGCGAGTAGAGGTACGGCGATGCCGGCGCCGCCGTACGTCGGGCAACCGGTGAACGTTCGTGGTCACCGCACCACGAATCCGGGAGTCCGACGCTCTATCTGGCATGATGCGATCATGCGAATCGGGACTCTCGGCGCGGCCCGGATCACCCCCAGCGCGCTCGTCAAGCCGGCCCGGTCCGTCGACACCGTAGAAGTGGTGGCCGTCGCCGCCCGTGACCGCTCCCGCGCCGAAGCCTTCGCCGCCAAGCACGGTATCCCCGCCGTCCACGACTCCTACGAGGCTCTGGTCACCGACCCGTCCATCGACGCGATCTACAACCCGCTGCCGAACGCGCTGCACGCCGAGTGGACGCTGCGCGCCCTCGAAGCCGGCAAGCACGTCCTCTGCGAGAAGCCCTTCACCTCCAACGCCGAGGAGGCCAGGGCCGTCGCGGACGCGGCCGAGAAGTCCGGCCTGGTGGTCATGGAGGCGTTCCACTACCGCTACCACCCGCTGATGGAACGGGCGCTGGAGATCGTCCGTACCGAGCTCGGCGAGATCAGGCACGTCGAGACCTGGATGTGCTTCCCGCTCCCCCGCTTCTCCGACATCCGGTACTCGCTGAAGCTCGGCGGCGGGGCGCTCATGGACGCGGGCTGCTACGCGGTCCACTGCCTGCGTACTCTCGGCCCAGGCGAACCGTCCGTCGTCTCGGCGTCGGCCCTGCTCCAGTCCCCCGGAGTCGACCGGGCCATGGCCGCCGATCTCCGCTTCCCCACGGGCGCCACGGGTCGGGTCCACGCCTCGATGTGGTCCGGCCAGGTACTCAAGATCGCCGCCCGCGTCCAGGGCGCACGTGGCACGCTGGGCATCACCAACTACGTCGCCCCGCAGTTCTTCCACCGCGTCACCGTGACCGTGGACGGGCTACGGCGGCGCGAGCGCGTACCGGGCGAAACCACCTACACCTACCAGCTCCGCGCCTTCGCGGCAGCCGTCCAGAACGGCACCGCTCCCCTCACTCCACCCCAGGACTCGATCGCCAACATGACGGTGATCGACGCCATCTACCGCAAGGCCGGCCTCCCCCTCCGAGGAACCCCCTCCCCGGCCTGATCTTGCGTGTTGCCCGGCTCATTACCGTCTTGGGTGTCTACGGTGGCCTCATGCCGATCGTGCTGGCCTTCGCCGCCTTCGTCACGACCCTCCTGGGCGGCGTCGTGGCCCAGCGCGTCCAGGACAGGCGGCACATGGTCCTCGGCGCGGCGGCCGGTGTGATGCTCGGGGTGGTGGCCTTCGATCTCGTTCCCGAGGGTCTCGCACTCGGGCCGTACCGGCTGCTGGGCGTGCCGCTACCGATGCTCACGCTCGCACTCGGCTTCCTCACGATCCACGTCGTAGAACGATCTCTGGCCGTCCACGAGGTACACGAAGGTCACTACGCCAGCCACAGCCACCGGCACGCCGCCGTCGGCCTCGGCGCCGGGTCAGCACTCGTCGTCCACAGCCTGATCGACGGCACCGCCATCGGCGCCGCGTTCCAGACAGGCAGCGAGCTGGGCCTCGTGGTGGCCATCGCCGTGATCGCGCACGACTTCACCGACGGCTTCAACACCTTCACCCTCACGACCCTTTACGGCAACGCCCGGCGGCGGGCCGTGATCCTGGTGTTCCTGGACGCCGTGGCGCCCATCGTCGGCGCCTCGCTGACCTTCCTGATCCACATCCCCGAACCGGTGCTGGCCGCCTACCTGGGCTTCTTCGGCGGCTTCCTGCTCTACCTGGCCACCGCTGACATCCTCCCCGAAGCCCACACCACCGACCACCCGACCCGGGCCACCCTCCTGGCGACCATCGGCGGCACCCTGTTCATGTGGCTGGTCATCGGCCTCACCGCCCACCGGCCATAGACTCCATGATGAACATCCACGCCGAGCGGCCACGGTGCACGGACGCTCCCCAGATCATGCACAATTATCCGAGAGCACCCTTAGCTCAGCTGGATAGAGCACCGGACTTCTAATCCGACGGTCGCAGGTTCGAATCCTGCAGGGTGCGCTGCAGAGACCAGGTCATCTAGCCGCTGACCTGGTCTTTTACGTTGATCGACCCCTGACGCCACCCGCAGCCAGATGCCACCAAAAGCAGCCCTCAGCGGGTGCTCACGGGATATACGCGGGATGAAACCAGGGACGTTTTCCCAGCTCAGAGGCCCAAAAACGAAGGGCCACGGGATGACCGTGACCCTCCGATGGTAGATCGTCTTCACGCCGTCAGCGCCTCGGCTATGCGCTGGTTCGCGATCTCGCGCTGCCCGTCGACGCACTTGGCATAGACCCGCAGCAGCACATCCACGCTGTGCCCGGCCCGCTCAGCGACGTCCGGCGCCGGGACCCCGGAGTTGAGCCAGAGCGAAACGGCCGCATGCCGCAGGTCGTATGGCCTGCCCCCCAGCGGCGACGCGACCTGATCAGGAGTCAGCGCGTACGTCCGGGCTTCCTTCCACACCTTGGCGTAGGCCGTCGTGGAGAAGACGCCGCCCGTCGCGGTCCGGAACAGCCGCCCATCGGATGCGGTGCCATGGCGTTCGATGTGCTCGCGGAGGATCACCACCAGCTCAGACGGGATCGGTACGTCCCGTATCGCCTTGCGCCGACGCTGCTTGAGCCCGCGAACGTCGTGTGTCTTGCCGGAGTCGGAGAACCGCCGGCCGCTCTCCGGACGTGTCTCCTCCAAGGTCAGCAGGCCCCACCCGGTTGCCGGAAGATGGCAGTCTTTCTCGCGCAGGCCCGCCGCCTCAGCAGGCCTCAGCCCAGCGAAGTACATGCAGGCGAACATGCCAGCCAGCATCGCCCCGCGGGAACGGCCCACGTAGGTCACCGCGACGAGGAGCTCCCGAGCCTGCGCCGGATTGACCACCACGCGGCGGTCGATCTCCCCCGAGATCTTGGCGGGCTTCCAGTTCACCCGGTCGAGCGGATTTGCCGAAAGATCTCCCAGCTCGACGGCGTACTCCAGAGCGTGATGGAACACCGCCCGCTTACGCCGGAAGGTCGAGTCAGCCGCCCGCTTCCCATCGAGGGTGACCGACAGCGCCTCCAACGCGGCCCGAACCGTCTTGGCCTCCTCCAGCTCCACGACGGGCAGCGAGGCCCCGGTGAGCCACCGCAGCGCCGCGGCCTGATCAGCATCGAGACTCCCCCGCCGGCCATCAGGCAGGAAGACATGCCCACGAAGAACCGACCGCAAGACCCGGAGATCGGGCTTACCCGGCCGGTCGCGCAGGAGAGCAAGCGTGGCGCCGGTCATCGTGTCCGTCATGCCCTCCCGCGACTTGGCGGCCGAGTGAGGCCACTTGGCCAGCACATACGCCTGAGCGAACTGCAGCCACGTCCGCGCGGCCTTGGCCTTGACCAGCGACACGGGCAGACCGCTCTCCACGTCGAAAGCCTCACCAACCTTGGCCGCCTGCCGCAGGTCCGACAGGAAGCTCTCGGCCAGAGCCTTGGTGCGGAAAGTCTTGGACTTCTCCCGACCTCCAACCTTCCAGCGCACCTCGTACGACGCCGTCTTGCTGGACTTGTTGCGGCGGACGTCCCAGAACTTCACGTCATAGCTGGTGTTCACGCCGCCCTGCCGTTCCGGGGGTCGGTCTCCCGTAGCGACTCAAGCCAGGCGTCGAAGTCGCTGCGGTAGACCCGGATCTCCCCGTTGGGCAGCTTGAAGCCCACGGGCGCCTTACCGATCTCCCGCCAGCGGTAGAAGGTGCGAAGCGAGACCCCGCCCAGCTCGGCGAGGATGTCAGGGACGCTCATCAACTCGTCACGCTTCCTCATGCCGCCCTCCCCTCAGTTGCCGAAAGATCAAGCCCCTCTCCTTGCGCCTGGAGCTGGTTCATGTGATTGCGCCACCGCTGGCGCTCATGGACAGACCGCAGAAGCCGGAGGGCCAGCGGAGGCACGTTGGCGTCTCCGTGCGGAACGGGGCGCCAAATGTAGCGGTGCGGGTCGACGGGTTCGTCTGCGACGCCGAGGGCTTCCAGGACCCAGGTGCGGCGGTCCTGCTTGTGCTCGGTCAGTGTCTTGTTCGACCACTTGCGAGACACCAGGACCCGCCGGCCCGCGTAGCCGAGGTGTTCGGGCTTGTGCGCCTTGCCCCTGCACCGGCCGGGAGCCATGCCCGCCTTGGCTTCCCTAGGCTGGACGCCGTAGCGCAGCCAGTTCGGACACGTCACAGAGCACGGCTCAAACCGCAATGCCACAGCGAGCCGTTGCGCGTGGAGACGCTGGGCCTGGTTGTCGGCGTCGAGGGTGTCGCCGATGCTCTTGGTGAGGTACTTCGACAGGTACCGGATGCACTGGTCGGCATCCTTGCTCCCGGCCAGCACGCCCTGGACGTCGAGTTGACGGCCGAAGCGGACCACATGCAGCGGTTCGGCCTCCTCGTCCTGGTCGAGCTGGTCAAGCGCCTCATCCCAGGTGGGCAGAACTTCACCGGTGTCCGGGTCGAGGTAGCCGACCCTGTCCGACCAGACCGGCAGGTGATCGCCCTCGTACTTCACCTCATCGACCGACGGCCACCACACCTGGTGATAGGTCGCCGCCGCGATCTGCTTGATCTCCGCACGGGGCAGGGTTCCTCGTACGGCCATGTGAAGGTGCGGGGCCAGCCGCTTTTGTGGTTCGACCGCGGCGAAGTACTGCACATCGAAGCCGGCCACCCGGCGAAGGTTCTGCACGAACCGGTCGACCAGCTTGGAGAAGTGCAGCGCATCCCGAGCGGCCCGCGCGTAGTCGTAGGTGCCGGGGTCGACGGGGACGCCGTCCTTGACCCGCCCGTACGACGGGAGCGTAAGCGTGATGAACATCGACGGCCGGAAGATCTTGCCGTCCGGGGACTGGAACACCCTCCCGAGCGTCGTGGCGCTCATCGTGCGCTTGGGCAAGTCCGGGGCGTCCTGCCGCCGCTTGGTCGACCGCGACCGCTTCCCAGTCGTACGGCCGAGAACGTCGCCGCGCATCCCCGCGTTGTTGATCTCCTCGTCCAGTTCCACGATCGCCGCATCCAGCTGCTCGGTGGGCTCACCCGCGGCCTCTGCCCGATCCCGCCAGACCTGGGCGTCGGCGCGCACCTCGACGAGGCAGCGCTGATAGTCGTCGGCCTCGTCTGGGGTGTTGATGGGCTCGGAGTCGAGGTGCCAGCCCTCCCGGCACTGAGCCATCCGTAGTTGCCGGTTGCGCTTGGCACACGAGGGGCACTTTGCCTCCAAGGTCGCGCCGCAGGGGACATCCACGATGTCGGACTTGCCGGTCGTGATGTCCAGCCGCCGCAGCGGTACCGGGCGGATGCAGACGCCGTACTGCTTGGCGATCTGCTCGACGACATCCCGGGCCAGCGGCATCGCCATCCGCACCGCCCGAGGCAGGGACCGATCGTTGGCGTTGCTCATCGAGCATCACCGTCGTCCTCAGCCGGGAGCGTGACCGCGACCTGGCCGCACTCGTGGCATTCGACGAGCCCGCATACCGGGTCCAGCCACAGCGCGTTGAGGCAGCCGCACACCGAGCAGCGCAAGCCGTCGAGGAAGTGGGCCAGCGTCATGCCGCCTCACCCACCTCGGCGAACTGCTCCGCCATGGCGCGGATGTTGGCGTCGGAGACGTAGGCCGCGCGGACCCGGATCGGGTCTGGACTGGTCTCCAGGCGCACGTATCCGACTCCGGCGCCGGTCTCGGGTCGGGGTGAGATGAGGTCGGCGAGTGCTCCCCTGCCTCGGGCGCCGTCGCCGAGGACCATGTCCACCTGTTCGGACTCATCCAGCCGCAGGGCGATCTTGTCGGGGAACAGGTTGCGGATGTTCATGACCTCCTTGCGCGGGTCCTGCAGCGCGGCCAAGACGCCGACACCGACCGCGCGGCCTTGGGTGGTCAAGGTGGCAAGAGCACTGGTGATGCGCTGGCGAAGGTGCTTGTCGGATTGATAGGCGGTGAGGAAGGCGACCTCGTCGACGACCACCAGGACGAACGGGTCATCCACAGTGGGGGTGTGATTGCGCTGGACTCCGGCGAACCGACCTGCCCGTTCCTGCATCACCTTGACCGCGGCGTCGAGGAGGTCGGCGCATGCGGCGGGGTCGGCGGCGTAGCGGTCGCCGAAGATGGCGCGGCCGTAGGACAGCTCCATGAGCTTGGGGTCCAGCCCCCACACCTGCACCAGCCCGGCGCGGACGGCAGGCAGCAGGCCACGGATGGCGGACCAGATGACCGGCCCCTTGCCTGCCCCGGTGGCCCCGGCGACCAGGACGTGTGTCCCGTGGAGCTTGAGCCGCCATGGCATGCCGTCCTCGGTGGTGCCGACCTGTACCGGGTCGACTGACGCGGTCGCAGGGATGGGAATCGCCGGACTGGGGACGGCGAGCGGGTCGGAACCTGTCAAACGTGTTGAGACATCAGGCTACTTGTGTGGTTTGTGGTGAAGCGCCGTCGTCTTGAGACGTGAGTGGTTTGTTGATCCACACTCGTGAGGGCAGCGGCGGTGGGCAGGGCCGCCGACCATGGAACCGCTCGGGGTGGGCCAGGAACGCCGCGTTTAGCGTGGCGGCGCGCCTGGCGTGGATCTCAGCCACCGAGCCGTCATGCACCGATGCCGGGGTGTGCATTCCGATACCGGAATGGCGATGCTCATTGTTGTAGTACCGGAAGAACTGGTCGCAAAAGACGCCTCCATCTTCGATGGACCCGAACACCCCGGGGAACGCGGGACAGTACTTGAGTGTTTTA
>NZ_JBEZFH010000053.1:0-37539 GCF_040649355.1 Sphaerisporangium sp. NPDC049002
GAGCGCCGCCTGAGGCAGCAGCGCGCCGTAGGCGACCACCGGGCAGCAGTCGGGCTCGATCTGCCTGAGCCTGTCGAGGAACTGCGGGTCCTACCTCAACGAGACCACCCGGCACGCGAACGTCATCCTGCCGCCGCCGCGCATCCTGCAGATGCCGCACTACGACTTCCTGCTGCTGACGGTGACGGTGCGCAACTACACCAGGTTCTCCCCGGCGATCCTGCCGCTGCAGCCCGGCCAGCTGTCGGAGGCCGAGATCATGGCGCGGCTGACGTTGATCGCCTCAGGGCAGGGAGCGGACGCCGACCCGGCCGGGCTGGACGAGTTCATCGTCGGCCAGCTGCTCGCCGGTGCCACGCAGGCCCCCGGCTCGCCGTACGAGGGCATGGACGTGGCCGAGCTGCGCGCCACGCTGCAGGGCGACAGCGGACCCGAGCTGATGCTGGACACCATGCTCAGGATGGGCGGCTACGGCCTGTCGCTGGCCGACCTGCTGGCGAACCCGCACGGCATCGACCTCGGCCCGCTTCAGCCCCGGCTGGCGGAGGTGCTGACCACGGCCTCGGGCCGGGTGGAGCTGGCCCCGCCGAGGCTGGCCGAGGAGGCGGCCCGACTGCGCGACCGCCTGGCCGTACCGCCGCCGGAGACCCTGCTGATCGGGCGGCGCCAGCTGCGTTCCCTCAACAGCTGGCTGCACAACGTGCCGACGCTGACCGGCGGCAGCAACCGGTGCACCCTGCACATCCACCCGGACGACGTGACGCGGCTCGGGCTCGGCGAGCAGGTCCTCGTACGCTCGGCCAGCGGGGAGCTCGTCGTGCCCGTCGAACCCAACGACGGGATCATGCCGGGGGTGGTGAGCCTGCCCCACGGATGGGGACACGCCGGGACCCGTCAGCGGAACGCGTCGGAACACGCGGGCGTGAACGCGAACACGCTGACCGACGAGTCGGTGATCGACGTGCCCTCCGGAAACGCGGTGTTCAACGGCGTCCCGGTCACCCTCATCCCCATCGGGTTCGAAAGCGACGAACTGGACCTGACACAGCTTCGCGTCCCCTCCTCCGCGCCCGCCTAGCGGGTCCGTAGAGGACGCCTCCTCGCGCGGCCGTCCTGACCACCTTCATGGCCGTCAGGACGGCGTCGCCGACGACATCAGCCGGTTGGCCGGGAACGCTCGCGCCGGCATGGAGAATGACGTTGCGACAGCGCGTGTGACCAAGCGTGACGATCGCGGCGTCCAGCCCACACTGCTCAGCCGTACCGGCGACCGTGGCCGTGAGACGACCGGATCCTCGTGTCGATGGCGCCGCACCGGACGAAGGCAGGGGAGCGGGACATGGACCAGCCGGAACGTGAGCGACGCGCGGCCCTGGCCCGGAAGGCGACCGAGGACCTGGCAGCCGGGGACGTGACCGCGGTCGCCGTCACCTGGGTGGACACCAGCGGCGTCACCAGGGTCAAGGCGGTGCCCCTCGCGCGGCTGGAACACGCGGCGGCCTGGGGCATCGGCGCCTCACCGGTGTTCGACGCATTCCTGCTCGACGACTCCATCATGAGCGGCCGGTTCGCCGGCGGGCCCGTCGGCGACCTGCGCCTGCATCCGGACCTCGACCGCCTCGCCGTGCTGACCGCCCTTCCCGGCTGGGCGTGGGCGCCCGCGGACCGGTACGACCAGGACGGCGTGCCGCATCCCCTGGACGCCCGCCACCTGGCCCGCCGCGAGACCGATCGGCTGGCCGCCTGCGGCTTCTCCGTCCGGGCGTCGTTCGAGGTGGAGTGGGCGGCCTCCATCGGTGCGGGCGATGACTTCGTCCCCGCCTGCACCGGCCCCGCGTACGGCATGACGCGGCTCACCGAACGGTCCGGTTACCTGCGTGAGGTGGTCGACGCGCTGTCGGAGGCGGGCGTCGCGGTGGAGCAGATCCACCCCGAGTACGCCGCGGGGCAGTACGAGGTCTCGGTCGCGGCCGAGGGCCCGGTCGGTGCCGCCGACACCACGGTCCTCGTCCGCGAGACGATCCGCGCGGTCAGCCTGAACCACGGCCTGCGCGCGACCTTCTCCCCCAAGGTGCTCGCGGGCGGAGTCGGCAACGGGGCGCACGTCCACCTGAGCCTGTGGCGCGACGGCGTGAACCTCATGGCCGGCGGCGAGGGCCGGTACGGCCTCACCGCCGAGGGCGAGGCGTTCTGCGCCGGCATCCTGTCGCGGCTACCGGCCCTGCTGGCGGTGGGCGCCCCGTCCGTCGCGAGCTACCTGCGGCTCATCCCTTCCCGCTGGGCCGGCGCGTTCGCCTGCTGGGGGCTGGAGAACCGAGAGGCGGCGTTGCGGTTCGTCACCGGATCGGCCGGCGAACGGTCGCGGGCGGCCAACCTGGAGGTCAAGTGCTTCGACGCGGCGGCCAACCCGTATCTCGCGATGGCCGTGCTCCTCGCCGCGGGCCGGGCCGGTCTCGCCGGCGGCGGCACGCTCCCCGAGCCCGTCGAGGTCGATCCGCTGTCCTTGGGCACCGTCACGCCGCTGCCGTCCTCCCTCGGGGCGGCACTTGAGGCGTTCGAGTCCGACGCCGTGCTGAAGGAGGCGCTGGGCGAGGCCATGATCGACACGATCGCCCTCGTACGCCGGGGCGAGATAGCGCTCTTCGACGGAGCGGACCCCGACGAGATCGCCGCGCGTACCCGCTGGAAGCACTGACACCGGTGGTCCTCGGGGGCCCGCCTTGACGAGCGGGCGGCCGGGCCGGAGGCCGCCGGAGTCGGTGCTTCTGGCCCGCACTCGTTCGATGGGTTCTTAGCGATCTTTGTAGATATATTCCTGCATATGCTCGTTGCGGCCCCCCGCACTTCCGATTCTCCGGTCATCCTTCGTGACCCGTCTCGGCTGCGCGTTCTCGACCTGTTACGGTTCTGCGCGGCGCTCGCGGTGGTGCTCTTCCACTACGGTGACACGCGGGCATGGGGCACCCCGAACGCGTTCCCCGCCCTGAGCGCGGTGACCATGTTCGGCGTGTACGGCGTCCGCCTGTTCTTCATGATCAGCGGATTCGTCATCCTGATGAGCGCGTGGGGGAGGAGCCCCGGCCAGTTCGTCTCGTCGCGGATCGCCCGGCTCTACCCCGCCTACTGGGCCAGCGTGATCGCTCTGGGAGGCCTGGCGGTCGCGGGTCTCGTCACCGACCACCGGCCCACCCTGAGCGAGCTGCTCGCCAACCTCACCATGCTGCAGCACGGCCTGAGGGTCCGTGACCTGGAGATCGTGTACTGGACGCTCTGGCAGGAGCTGGTCTTCTACGCGCTCATCGCGGTGTTCGCCGCGGTCGGCATCACCTACCGCCGCTGCCTGGCCTTCCTCGGGGGCTGGCTGCTGCTCCTCGCCATCGCCGAGCGTGTGAACGCCGACCTGCTCCAGGCGTTCCTCATCCCGTTCAGCGCGCCATACTTCATCGCAGGCATGGCCCTGTACCTGATGCACCGCTTCGGGGGGTCGCTGTACCCCTGGCTGTTCGTGGGGGCCGGATGGGCGATCGCCCTCGTTCAGGTGCTGGGGGAGAACCCTCCGGCCGTCAAGCGTTTCGGCATGGCCCTGGGATCCGCCCTCGTGGTCGGAGTGATCTCCCTCATCTTCCTGATCATGATCCTGGTGGCCCAGGGGAGGCTGGACGGCATCGACTGGCGCTGGCTGTCCTGGCTCGGCGTGCTGACCTACCCGCTCTACCTGTTCCATCACCACGTCGGGTTCCTGCTCATCGACAAGCTCCACACCCCGCTGGGGAACTGGGTCACGCTGCCGCTGGTCGTCGCGGCCGCGCTCGCCGTCGCGTACGGCGTGAACCGGCTGGTGGAGGTGCCCCTGCAACCGAGGCTGAGGGCCGCACTCGACCGCTCGCTCCACGCCGGCGACGGCTACTTCGAGCGCGGAGGGTAGATCTCGCCGCCACGCAGTTCCCGGCCCTGGAGCAGGGTCGTCACCGTGACGAAGCGGTAGTGCTGCTTCTCCAGCGTCTTCAGTACGGCCGGGATGGCCTTGACGGTCTCCGGGACGATGTCGTGCAGCAGGATGACACCGTCGCGCTTGGCCAGCTTGAGCGTCCGCTTGGTGATGACGGCGGTGTCGCGGGCCTGCCAGTCGAGGGTGGACCCGGTCCACAGGATCTGCGGAAGCGCGAGCTCGGCCATCAGCTGGGTGACCCGCTCGTCGGTGGCGCCGTTCGGCGGGCGCATCATCGTCGGCGCCCTGCCGATGGTCTGGTCGATGACGTCCGAGGTCCTCGTCATCTCGTCGAGGATCTCCTCGTCGGACAGCTCGGTCAGCGACGGGTGGTCCCAGGTGTGGTTGCCGATCTCGTGCCCCTCGTCCACGATCCGCTGGGTCAGCTCGGGCCGGGTCTCGACCTTCCTGCCGAGAAGGAAGAAGGTGGCCTTGGCCTTGTGCTTCTTCAGCGTGTCGAGCAGCTCGGGGGTGTACGGCCACGGGCCGTCGTCGAAGGTGAGGGCGATGCACTTGTAGCGGGCGCAGTACGGCTTGGCCGCCTTCTTCACCTTTCCGGCAGCCGGGGTCGCATCAGCCTGCTGCGTCTTCGTCGCCTCGGCGGCCGCCGAGGTCGGAGCGGCCTTCTCGGTCTTCTTCGCCTCGGCGGCCACCGGGACACCGAGGACACCGACCGCACAGACACTGGCAACGATGATTCTGACTTTCCGCCACATGTCGCCGAATCTTAATAAAGCCTCACGCCTACGGCGATCTAGACCGCCCAGTCTCGCGGTCGCACGGGCGGGCGGGCCGGAACCCACCGATTCGGCGTTGTGGGTGAGGATCGGTCTCTGAGGTAAAGAATACGCACCCGCGTGTAAGCGGAAAGTAATCAGGGCATTACTTTCCGTGCGAGTCGCATGGCTGAGCCTTTCTTGTCCGGCCGTTCGGCTCGCCCCAGACGAACGACATCACCAATCGCCGGAGCGGCGTCCACCGCGATGCGCTCCCGAACTTTCCCCATTGTCGCCGGGCGGTCGCCATTGCCGATCGCCCGTTTCTGAAGCATTCCCCCGATCAGTCGAACGAGGAGAATTGTGCGTTCGTACGAAGGAAGACTGAGCGCTGCCCTGGCCATCGCCCTCGCGTTGACGACTTCGGCGTGCGCCGACGGTGACCAGGCCGGTGGCGGATCCGACGCGGCGACGTACCGGAACGTGGTCGCCGACGTCGCAGGGCGCACGCCCGTCCAGACCATCCAGGTGCTCACCAGGACCGCGGCGGAGGATCCTCGCTGGTTCGAGCAGGCCCGCCTGATCGTGGAGTCCTGGCAGCGGGCCGGCATCCCCGCCGAACTACAGGCGGTACGCGGCGCCGAGGTGGGTCGCCGTGCGTTCATGAGCAAGGACTTCGACGCGACCCTGCTGGTCTATGCCCCGATGGCGGACCGGATCGACCCCGACAACATCCTGTCGAGGTTCACCTCTGCCCGTGCCGGGGTCTCCGGCTCCAACATTTCCGGTTATCGCAACGCCGCATATGACGCGCTCTATGACGCTCAGCAGGTCGCGACGAACGAAACCGACCGGGTCGCCGCCGTGAAGCGGGCGCAGAAGCTGTTGTACGAGCAGCAGCCGGTCCGGCCGTTCGCCTATCCCGTCGTGGCCGGGGCGTATCGGTCGGACCGCTGGGACGGCATCCGGCAGGCACTGGGCTACCCGGTCTTCAACATCTGGAACTCGATCGGCGCCACTCCGAAGACCGGCAAGCGCACCCTGGTGGTCGGGACGATCTCCGAGTCCCTGACCCTCAACCCGGTCGCGCTGGAGACACCCTCGGCGCAGTTACTCCTGTCACACATCTACGACAGCCTTGTACGAATCGGCCCGGAAGGTGAGTTGCGCGACTGGGCGGCCGAGTCGGTGAAGGTCGACGGCGCCCGAGTGACCGCGAAGCTGCGGCCCGGCATGCGGTTCAGCGACGGGCATCCGGTCACCGCCTCCGACGTGGCGTTCAGCGTCAGGTACCTGATCGACAAGAAGTCCCCGCTGTTCGCCCCGAAGCTGGCAGCCGTGCGGGACGTACGGGCCACCGGCGACTCGGTCGAGATCACCCTCACCAGGCCGTCGCAGAGCTTCGTGGCCACGGCGCTGTCCCAGGTGCCCATCTTGCCGGAGCACATCTGGAGGAAGGTGGCCCACCCGGAGAAATTCGTCAACGACAACCCCGTGGGGTCCGGGCCGTTCGTCTTCGCCGGCCGCAAACTCGGCGCGGAGATCCGGTTCACGGCGAACAAGCGGCACTTCTCGGCACCCAGGATCGACGGCCTGGTGATGATCGTGCTGGGCGGCTTCGACGCCGAGGTCGGCGGGCTCGCCCAAGGTGACCTTGACATGCTCGGGGACGTCCAGAACGTCGCCCAGCTCGCCTCGGTGCGCGGGAAGAGCGGGATCACGGTGCTGTCCGCCGAGAGCATCGGCTGGGCCGGACTGCACTACAACATGCGCAAGGAGCCGTTCGACGACCGCCACTTCCGGCGTGCCCTGTCCCTGCTCATCCCCGTGCGGGACATCATCGACGTGGTTTTCGACGGGCAGGGCGAGCCCGCCGGGTCGCCGATCGCCGCGTCGCTGACGAAGTGGCACGACGCGTCGCTCCAGCCGTTCCCCTACGACCTCCCGGCCGCGATGAAGGAGCTGCGGGAGGCGGGATACGTGTTCGATCGCCATGGCGTGCTCTACTACCCGGCCGCCCGCGAGGACAAGCGCCTCCGTGACAACGACCTGCCCTCCTGACCAGGTGAATCGCGTGCCGGCTCAGGTGATACGGAAGGGAGGCGCCATGACGCTGCTGCGATTTTCGATGAGACGTGTCGCGCGGATGGCGGCGACCATCGCGATCCTCGTGCCGTTGACCTTCTTGCTGTTCAGGGCCGTGCCGGGGGATCCCAGCGCGGCGGTGGTCGGGCCGGACCTCGACCCGTCCGTGGCCGCCATGCTCCGGGCGCGCTACGGCGTGGACCAGCCGGTCGGAGTGCAGTTCCTCCGGTACCTCAGCAACCTGGCGCGAGGTGACCTAGGCATCTCGTTCCACTACAAGCAGCCGGTCGGTGACATCCTGCTGAACAAGCTCTTCAACACCGCCGTCCTGGCCGTGCCCGCCATCGTGCTGGCCCTGGTGCTCGGGTCGGCCCTCGGCGCGTTCGCCGCGGCCACCGGCCGGCGACGCGGGCTCGTCGACGCGGTGCTGCGCAACGGAGCCTTCGTCGGAAGGGCCACGCCCATCTTCTGGACGGCGACGCTCGCGCTGCTGCTGTTCAGCTACCACCTGAACTGGGTGCCGTCGATCGGGATGACCACACCTGGCAGGGGAGTCGCGGTCACCGGCCTGGGCGTCTTCGGCTCGCCGGACTTCTGGTGGCACCTCGCCCTTCCGCTCCTCATCATGACGCTCTACTTCATGCCTGAGCCGTTGCTGACCATGCGCACCTCGATGGCGGACGTGCTGCGCGAGGACTTCATCGCCCTCGGGCGAGCACAGGGCCTGTCCCCGGCGCGAATCGTCTACCGGCACGCGGCACGGAACGCGCTGCTGCCGGTGGTCACCCTGATGCCGGCGCTCACCGGCACCATCATCGGCGGTCAGGTGATCGTCGAGACCATCTTCTCCTGGCCAGGCATGGGGCGGGCGATCGTCGACGCCGTCAACAACTTCGACTACCCGATGATGCAAGGCGTCTTCCTGCTGACCGCCGTGATGGCCGTCGCCGTCAACGGCGTCATCGATGTTCTCTACGCGTACCTCGACCCGCGTGTGAGGTTGGCATGACCGGTCCTCATCCCCCGACGACGACGAAGACCAAGCGGCGCATGTGGCAGGACAAGGTGACCACGGGCGCCCGGCGGGTCGGGCGGGACCTGTGGTCGACTCCCAGCGGCCGGGCCGCGATCGCCATCATCGGCGTCTTCGTCCTGACCGCGGTACTCGCGCCGGCGATAGCACCGCACGGCCCTCTTGAGCGGGTACGGGCCGCGGACGGAGCGCTGGCGAGACTGCTACCGCCGAGCCCCGCGCACCCGTTCGGCACGACCAACTTCGGCCGCGACATCTTCGACCAGGTGGCCTGGGGCACCCGCCGGACCCTTTCGGTCGCCGGGGTCGCCGCCCTGGCGACCGCGCTGATCGGGCTCAACGTCGGCCTCGTCGCCGGTTACCTGGGCGGCAAGGTCGACAGCGTGCTCATGCGGATCGCGGACACCGCGTACGCCATCCCCTTCCTGCCCCTGGCGATCGTGCTGGTCGGAATCCTCGGCCGATCGGACTTCGTGCTGGTCCTCGCCATCGCCCTGCTCTTCTGGCGTACCACCGCGCGGGTGGTACGGGCGCAGGTGCTGTCGCTGAAGGAGCGGTCGTTCGTCAAGGCGGCCGTCGTGGGCGGGGCGTCCCGGCGGCGCGTCCTGTACGTACACATCGCCCCGAACGTCGCCTCTCTCGCCATCCTCTACGGAATGCTGCTCGTCGCCGAGGCGGTTCTGGCCGAGGCGGGACTCAGCTTCCTCGGCCTGGCGCCGACGAACGCGGTGTCCTGGGGCACGATCATGTTCGACGCGTTCAACTCGCAGGAGATGAACCGCGCGTGGTGGTGGCCGCTGTTCCCCGGGCTGGCCATCATGCTGTTCGTCTTCGCCGTCTCGCTGCTCGGACGGGCGCACGAGTCCCTGCAACGGCGCCACCTGGAGGTGCGGTCGTGACCCCGATCCTGGACGTGCGCGGATTGAAAGTCGTGTTTCCCAGCCATGCCGGTCCGGTACGGGCCGTACGCGACCTTTCGTTCTCCATCGCGCCGGGCGAGGTGGTCGGCCTGATCGGCGAGTCGGGATCGGGCAAGACCACCGCCGCCAAGGCGATCCTCCGTCTGCTCCCTCCCGGAGCCGAGGTATCCGGGCAGGTCGCGTTCGAGGGTACGGACCTGGCGGCGGTCGCCGGGAAGACCTTGCGCCGTTTGAGGTGGGAGCGGCTGGCGCTGGTTCCGCAGGCGGCGATGAACTCCCTCGACCCCGTGCAGCCGGTCGACCGGCAGATCGCCGAGGTGGTACGGGCGCATCGCGACATGTCACGAAAGGAGGCGTTCACGCTGGCCCGGCAGGCGCTGGACCGGGTGGGCATCCGGGCCGACCGGTCCGGAGGCTATCCGCACCAGTACAGCGGCGGCATGCGGCAACGCGCGCTGATCGCCATGGCCACGGTGCTCCAGCCGACGCTGCTGATCGCGGACGAGCCGACCACCGGGCTGGACGTGGTCGTGCAGGACCGGATCATGGCCCTGCTCGCCGACGCCAAGCGCGAGCTGGGCTTGTCCATGTTGCTGGTCACCCACGACCTGGGCGTGGCCGGAGAGATCTGCGATCGGGTCATCGTGCTCAAGGACGGCGAGGCCATCGAGTCCGGCCCGGTCGGCACGGTGTTCCGCGCGCCGCGCCACCCGTACACCCGTGGGCTCCTCAGTGACGAACCCGTCGACCCGGGGCCGCGGGCCCGCGGAGGTGAGCAGGCGCCGGCGGCGGTGTCCCTCGACCGGGTACACGTGCGCTACACGACCGGGCGCGGGCTGGCCGCGCTGCGGCGGCCCCGGTACGTCGCGGCCGTCGACGACGTCTCGATGCTGGTACGCGAAGGAGAGATCCTTGGACTCGCCGGCGAGAGCGGCTGCGGCAAGAGCTCCGTCGTGTCCGCGCTTGTGGGACTGGCCGACATCGCCGGGGGCACCGTACGGGTCGGCGACGTCGAGCTCGGCGGCGAGGGGAGACCCGACTGGCGCGCGCTGCGGTCACAGGTGCAGCTGATCTTCCAGGATCCGTACCAGTCCCTCAACCCCCGGCTCACCGTCCATCGCGAGGTCGCCGAACCGCTGCTGGCCCAGCTACGGCTCACCGACGACGAAGTCCACCGCCGGGTCATCGCCGCGCTGGAAGCGGCCGAGCTGAAGCCGGCCGAACGGTACGCCTCGCGGCGGCCCCATGAACTCAGCGGAGGGGAGCGCCAGCGGGTGGCGATCGCCCGCGCGCTGGTCCTCCGGCCTCGGGTGCTGCTCGCCGACGAGCCGGTGTCGATGCTCGACCGGTCCACCGGCGGGGAGATCGTGGCACTGCTGCGCCGGCTCGCCGACGATCTCGGGGTCGCCGTCATCCTCGTGTCCCACGACCTGTCCGTCCTGCGCCGGATCTGCGATCGGATCGGGGTCATGTACCTCGGCCGGGTGATCGAGACGGGGCCGGCGCACGAGATCCTCTCGCGCCCCCGGCATCCGTACACACGTGCGCTCATCGACGCGGTGCCCGTGACCGACCCGGCGGCACGCCGCAGGCGGGTGCTGCTCCCCGGCGAACCGCCGTCCGCTGTGGACCGCCCCACCGGGTGCGCCTTCCACGACCGATGCCTGGTGGCCCGTCAGACGCGTTGCCGCACGGACGTACCGCCGCTGTCCCTGGAGACCCACGCGGTGGCCTGCTGGTACCCCCTCGGCAATCCGGCGCCCGCACCCGGCCGATGACGATTCCTGGCAGCTCGGCCGGACGACGCACGTGGGCGGGGTGTGCAGCGTTGATCGGTCTTAATCTTCTCCAAGATGTTCGCAAGCGGCTGCGGTGATTCTTTCGGTATGAACCCACTGAAGACCCTGCTTCGGGTCATCGCGGGGGCGATCCTCGTGGCGCCTCTCGTCGCCGTCCCTTCCGCCTCCGCCGCGGCCTCCACTGCGGCTGCCCCGTACGTCCGTATCACCGTGAACTCGATCACCTCGTGGCGGACACAACACAGCGGTACCGACATGACCTTCCTCAAGATCTCCGGACCCTCGCTGATGCCGCTCATGGAGGTGACCTATGAAGTCTGGCCGGGGAATGGGGCGAGCTATCCGATGACGCCGGGCAAGTGCCTCGTTTTCCTCCCGGCTGAGTGCCCAGGGGGTATCCCGTACGTCTACCCGGTCTACGAGCACGACATAGTGACCAAACCGGTGTTCACCCCCAATGGGGGCCGGGTCACCCTCAACCTCCGGAAGCGGAACCCCTGGATCGCGGATGACGACCTCCTGCTTGAATCCTTTCCCCTCGGACCACTGACCAACAGCGTCACCTACTCGTTCCGGCCGCACGCCTACACCCAGGGCGCCGACTATCAGATCGATGTCACGCTGTCGCCCAGCATGACGCCGTACTGATCACACCAGGAAGATCGGGGGCTTGAGCGTCAGCGGAGACATACCAAGTGCGGGGGTTGACGCACAACGTGAAGGAGCCCGCCGCTCCGGACAGCGGCGGGCTTCTGCTGTCCTCGACCGATTCCAGCCGACGCCGGTCCCGGGGCTCCGGCGAGGCGGCGGACGGGCGACAGAATCGCGGGCGGAAGGATTCGCGGCGAACCGGCCGCGCACGGCAGAAGATCATCACCATCGTTGAACGTTTCATCACAGAGCCGGTCTCGCACGGTGCGATCGGATGCCCATAAGGGCAGATGAAGGCCTGCCGGGGGGCGGGGGCGCGGGGGAAGGGGCCGAGGGCCGTGCCTTGACGCGGATCGCCCACATCGGATTGGCTCCGCGCACCACCACCTCCCGCGAGAGAAACGGATCAGTCCGCCAGTGGGCAGAATGTTAGCGCTAACATCAATCATGGCCCCGCGTGTACGTCTGGGCCGAATTCCCCGGCACGCCACGCGCGGGTTGTGGGACGGGACCGAGCCACGCCTCCCGCTCACCCCGGACGCGTGGTGGACTGCTCTCCAACGAGGGTGGAGCGAGCACGTCAAGTTAGCGCTCACAGGCACGACGAGCGCGTTCGGCTTCGCCGGCGCCCGTCCGCGACGCCTCCTATAGCCGCTCGCTCACCGGGCCTCCTATGGCCGCTCGCTCACCCGGCCTCCTGCGACCTTCGGTTGCACCGCGAACGGCAACGCCTCCGCCCCACCGACACCAGTCGCTGAAAGCGGCTGGACGAAATGATGAGGAGCACACACATGCGCCTGCCCTGGCGAACGCGGACACCGCGCCGCTCCGCCGTCACACCGACGGCGCCGTCCCGACCGGCCGTGCGCCGCGGCTTCGCGATCATCGCGATCCCGATCCTGCTGGCGGCGGCCGGGCTACTGGCCACGCAGCCCGCTCAGGCGGCCGTCGCCTGCCGGGTCGACTACACCGTCAGCTCGTCGTGGCCGGGTGGCTTCGGCGCCAACGTCACCATCAACAACCTGGGTGACGCGGTCAACGGCTGGCAGCTGACCTGGACCTTCGGGGGCGGCCAGCAGATCACCCAGATGTGGAACGCCACGTCCACCCAGTCCGGTTCAACGGTGATCGCGACCAATGTCGGCTACAACGCCGCCATCCCGTCGGGGGGCAGCACTGCCTTCGGGTTCAACGGCTCGTACACCAGCGGCAATCCGTCGCCCACCTCGTTCTCCCTGAACGGCGTGGCCTGCACCGGGACCCCCGGAAGCCCCACCCCCACTCCCACCCGGACCCCCACCCCCACCCCCACGCCGACCCCGACTCCCACTCCGACGCCGACCGGCACGTGCGCTCTTCCGTCGACGTACCGCTGGACATCGACGGGCTCGCTGGCGAATCCGAAGTCGGGGTGGGTCTCGCTCAAGGACTTCACCTCGGTCGTCTACAACGGCAAGCACCTTGTCTATGCGACGACGCACGACACGGGATCGAGCTGGGGTTCGATGAACTTCGGCCTCTTCACGAACTGGTCCGACATGGCCTCGGCCGGCCAGAACACGATGTCTTCCGGCACCGTCGCGCCCACGCTTTTCTACTTCGCCCCAAAGAACATCTGGGTGCTCGCCTACCAGTGGGGTGGCACCGCCTTCTCCTACAAGACGTCGAGCGACCCCACCAATCCAAATGGCTGGTCATCGCCGCAGACACTCTTCTCCGGAAGCATCTCCGGCTCCGGAACGGGCCCCATCGACCAGACGCTCATCGGTGACGGCACGAACATGTATCTGTTCTTCGCCGGGGACAATGGCAAGATCTACCGGGCCAGTATGCCCATCGGGAATTTCCCCGGCAGCTTCGGCTCGACCTCGACAGTGGTCATGAGCGACACGACGAACAACCTGTTCGAAGCGGTCGAGGTCTACAAGGTCCAGGGCCAGAACCAATACCTCATGATCGTCGAGGCGATCGGCTCGCAGGGCCGCTACTTCCGCTCGTTCACCTCCACCAGCCTGGGCGGTTCCTGGACACCGCAGGCCGCGACCGAGAGCAACCCCTTCGCCGGCAAGGCCAACAGCGGCGCCACCTGGACCAACGACATCAGCCACGGCGACCTGGTCCGCAGCAACCCCGACCAGACCAAGACCATCGATCCCTGCAATCTGCAGTTGCTCTACCAGGGACGCAGCCCCAGCTCCGGCGGCGACTACGGCCTCCTGCCCTACCGCCCGGGAGTGCTGACGCTGCAGCGCTGACGGCTCGTAAGAACCCGTTGCTGCACGGAGATCAAAAAGGCCACTTGCGATGATCGCAAGTGGCCTTCTAACTGGGTCGGGGTGGCGGGATTTGAACCCACGGCCTCTTCGTCCCGAACGAAGCGCGCTGCCAAGCTGCGCTACACCCCGGTGCACAGGCGCTTTTGCTTGTGCTCGCATGAGTCTAGCGGACTTTGGTGGTGCTCGCGTCATCCGGGAGGGACGAAAGGGCCTGACGCATCGGGCGATGCGCGACTTCGTGGAGTCGTACGTCAGGGGCGGGTGGGGCGGCGAGGGACGAGGGTGAGCAAGGTCGCCTCGGGCGGGCAGGCGAAGCGCGCCGGGGCGTAGGGAGAGGTGCCGAGGCCCGCGGAGACGTGGAGCCAGGCGGACTCGTGGCGGTGCAGGCCCTTCACCCTGGCGCGGTCGATGCCGCAGTTGGTCACCAGGGCTCCGTAGAACGGGACGCACAGCTGGCCGCCGTGGGTGTGACCTGCCAGGAGCAACTGGTAGCCGTCACCGGCGAAGCGGGACATGTTGCTGGGCTCGGGGGAGTGCATGACCCCCAGTCGGAGGTCGGCGTCGGCGGGAGCGGGGCCGGCGATGTGGTCGTACCGGTCACGGTTGATGTGGGAGTCGTGGATGCCGCCCACGAAGACGTCGAGATCGCCCACCTTGACGCGCGCGGTGGTGTTGTTCATGTCGAGCCAGCCCGCGGCGGTCATGCCGGCGCCCAGCTCGTCCCACGGGAGGTTGGGGATGTGCTGGCGCCTGTCGCTCTTGGACGATCGCCAGAGGTAGCGCGCGGGGTTCTTGGGCCTGGGGGCGTACAGGTCGTTGGACCCGTAGACGAACAGGCCGGGGCGGGACAGCAGAGGCTCGACCGCGTGCAGGTAGGCCCCCACCGCATCCGGGTGGGCCAGCGTGTCACCCGTGTTGACCACGAGGTCGGGATCGAGGGCCTCCAGTGAGCGCACCCAGTTGATCAGACGGGTGCGCCCGGGCGTGAGGTGCAGGTCGGAGATCTGCAGGATGCGCACCGGCCGCTGCCCCGGCGCCAGGACCGGCACGTCGAAGCGCCTGAGCCGGAACCAGTTGCGCTCGACGACCGAGGCGTAGCCGATCCCGGCAACGCCGAGGCCCAGCAAGGACAGGGGTATCGCGGCAGCTTTCCTCACCCCTTCATGATGCATGAGGGCGCGGCATGCTGCCTCCCAACGCGAAGAACAGGGGTTTTCGTGATGACACTCCGTGAGCGGGACCCCGGTCAGAGGGAAATAGCGGCGATCGCGCTGCGGCGACACGGCAAGATGGTGACCATGAGTGCTTTGAAGGACAAGCTGAAGGCCGACCTCACGACATCGATGAAGGCGCGTGACGAGGTGCGGACCCGAACGCTGCGCATGGCCCTGGCGGCCGTCAGCACCGAGGAGGTCGCGGGCAAGTCGGCGCGCGAGCTCTCCGACGACGAGATCGTCAAGGTGCTGACGAGGGAAGCCAAGAAGCGCCGGGAGGCGTCCGAGGCGTTCGCGGGTGCTGGGCGGACCGAGCAGGCGCAGGCGGAGCAGGACGAGCACGCCGTGCTTGAGGAGTACCTCCCCGCCCAGCTGAGCGACGAGGAGCTCGACAGGCTCGTCGCGGAGGCCATCTCCGAGAGCGGCGCCGAGGGTCCGAAGGCCATGGGCCAGGTCATGAAGGTCCTCAACCCCAAGGTCGCCGGACGCGCGGAGGGCGGCAGGGTGGCCCAGGCCGTGCGCACCCGTCTCGCGGGCTGAGGTGGCCCGAGGTCGTGCATCAGGGGCTCTTGCGAGCGGAAAGGCGCCCTCACAGGTGACTCTGTGGGGGCGCCTTTCGTTGGTCAGCCGTTGCGGGTGTTCGGAGCGGTGGTGGGGGTGACCAGGTCGAGACCGCCGTCGCCGGTCTCGCTGCCGCGGTTGCCCCCGCCGCCGCCGTTTCCGCCGCCGCGGTTACCCCCGCCGCCGCCGTTTCCGCCGCCGTTGTCACCGTTACCGCCGTTGCCGTCCGGGACGGGGTAGGGGCTGCCGTTGTTGTCGACCGGCTCCTTCGGAGGCTTGGGCGCGCAGCCGCCGCTGCAACCGCCGAAGCGGCTCATGTCCGGCGGGGTGAAGGACGAGGCCTGGATGTCCTTCAGGGCGCTGAGCATCGTGGCCTTCCAGATCTGGCCGGAGATCGTGGCGCCGAACACCTCGCCGTAGTAGTTGCCGCCGATGGTGATGCCGCGCAGCGGGTGGGTGTACGAGCCGCGCGGGTCGCCGAGGCTGACGGCTCCGGCGAGGTCCGGGGTGTAGCCGGCGAACCAGGCGGTCATGGATCCGTCGGTCGTGCCGGTCTTGCCCGCCGCGTCGCGGCCGATGCCGCCGACGCCCCTCATCGTGCCCTTCGTGAACACTCCGGACAGGATGCCGCTCACCGCGTCGGCGACCTTCTCGTCGAGCGTCTGCTTGCAGCTGGGCTTGAAGTTGGTGGTCTTGCCGTACCGGTCGGTGATCGCCGTGATCGCCATCGGCTCGCAGTACCTGCCGCGGGCCGCGAAGGTGGCGTAGGCGCTGGCCACGGTGATGGGGTCCATCTCGTTGACGCCGAGGGTGAAGGTCTCGACCTCCTGGAGCTTCCCGCCGTCGGCGCGCTTGATGCCGAGGTCCTTGGCGGTCTTGACGACGTCGCAGAGCCCGACCTTCTTCTCAAGGCCGAGGAAGAAGGTGTTGACCGATCCCCAGGTGCCGGTCTGGAGGGTCTTGAAGCCGCCGCCGCCCTCGGAGTTGTGCGCGACGTGACTCGGGTCGCCGACGTTCTCGCCCTTGCAGTTCTTGAAGTCGCTGTAGCCGCTCGCCTGGAAGCTGCTGCCCGCGTCGAGACCGTCGCCGAACCGCAGGCCCTCCTTCAGCGCCGTGGCGAGCGTGAAGGCCTTGAAGGTCGAACCCGCCTGGAAGCCCGTGCCGCCGCCGTGCGCGACGTCGGCGACCAGGTTGTAGTTGGACTCGTTCTTCTTCTTGCTGTTGCCGAACCTGCGGCTGGCGGCCATGGCCTTGATGGCACCGGTGCCCGGCTCGACCAGAGCCTCGGCGGCGACGGGCTTGTCGGAGGCGTAGACCCACTTCTTGATGGCCTTGTCGGCGGCCTTCTGCATCTTGGTGTCCAGGGTGGTCTTGATGGTCAGTCCACCCCGGTTGAGGAACTCCTTGCGGGCCTTCTCGGTCTTGCCGAACTGCTTGTCGTTCAGGATCTCGTGCTGGACGTACAGGCAGAAGTACGGGTAGTCGCTCTGCTCGCAGCCGCCGGGGATCGAGATGTCCTTGTAGACCAGCTTCTTGGCCTTCGCGGTGGCGGCCTCTTCAGGCGTGATCTTGTGCAGCTCGGCCATCCGGTCGAGGACGACGTTGCGCCGGGCCAGCAGGGCGGCCCTGTTCTTCTTGCCCAGGTTCGGGTCGGTCGCGTTGGGGTTCTGTACGGCCCCCGCGAGCGTGGCCGCCTCCTGGAGGTTCAGCTTGGAGGCGGGCTTGTCGAAGAACCGCTTGGAGGCGGCCTGGATGCCGTACGCGCTCGCGCCGAAGTAGGCGATGTTCAGGTAGTTCTCAAGGATCTTGTCCTTGGAGTACTTCTCCTCGACGGCCATGGCGTACCGGAGCTCGTTGAGCTTGCGGGAGACCGTCGGGGCGATGGCCGCGAGCTTCTCCTCGTCGGTCTCGGCCTTGTTGAGCAGCACCTGCTTGACGTACTGCTGGGTGATCGAGGATCCGCCCTGGGAGACGCCGCCCGACTGGAAGTTCTTCATCATCGCGCGGGCGAAGCCCTCCAGGTCGAGGGCGCCGTGCTCGTAGAAGCGGAAGTCCTCGATGGAGATGATCGCCTCCTGCATGACCGGGGCGACCTTGTCCAGTGCCACCGATTCGCGGTTCTGGTAGTAGAACTGTGCGATCAGCTTGCCGCTGGAGTCGAGGATCTCGGTCTTCTCCGGTAGCGGCGGCTCTTTGAGGTCTTCGGGCTTCAGGTTCAGCACATCGGTGGCACTCTTGACCCCCACGCCGGCTCCGCCCACGGCGGGCAGGGCGATGGCGGCGGCCAGCACCCCCGCCGCGACGGACGCCGCGATCAGGCGGAGGAGGTTCCCGAACACGGACCCGCGGGCTTTGCCTTGAGCTTGCACGAGACCAAGCGTATGCCGAGTCGCTGACTCAATAGGTACTCAAAGTCCATTTCGCATTGACTCGTCGGCGACTCGCGGAGGGGAGGACTAGTCATTCCCGGCCACATGGCCTGACATGACCATGTGGGAAATTGACCCGGCCGGGGTCTGTCGGTCCGAACGTCTGGTTGCGTACGTTCTCCTCTGCGGCAACTGAATAAGGAGGCTCGACGCCCGCGCCCGTCGGCCGCCAAGTGACGACTGACCACCTATAGGGGAGTGGGGTCGAAATGTGGATCACGGATTGGACCTCCCGTGCCGCCTGTCGGGGCGCGGATCCTGACGCGTTGTTCGTTCAGGGTGCCGCCCAGAACAGGGCGAAGCTCATCTGCCGAGGATGCCCGGTCCGTACCGAATGCCTCGCGGATGCACTGGACAATCGCATCGAGTTCGGGGTGTGGGGCGGGATGACCGAGCGCGAGCGGCGTGCGCTGCTCAGGCGACGGCCGGATGTGACGTCTTGGCGTGACCTGCTAGAGGTCGCCAAGGAAGAGTACGAGCGGACCAACGAGCTGATTGCCGGCTGAGTTCAGGGGCTGGGGCGGTGTCCGTCTCATGCCCGCTATCACGACGCGAGGGGCCATGCACGGGCCCCTCGATCGCGTCCCTGGGTCACCTGCGTGGTAGTTCACGAGGTTGCACGGCTGTGGCGGGAGCCACTTCATGACGCCAGGAGTTCACCGATCTTGCGCAGGCCTTCGAGATCGTGCACGTCCTCCGGCATCGCGAGTACTTGGGCGATCGGCACTGTGGGGTGGGCCGAAGCGAAGTGCTCCTGCTCCCTATGCTCGCGCGCGGCGAGCTGCATACGTCCGGCGTGAAGCCGCAGCACGGCGGACGTCAGTTCGTGTTCACCACGTGATTCGAGATCCTCCGCGGCCGCCGTGCTGCGGGCGGCCGAGAGGGCCGGCGCCGGGGACCGATGGACCCGGTTGATCACCAGGCCGGCCAGGGGCATGCGCTCCTCGGCCAGTCGCTCCACGAAGTACGAGGCCTCCCGCATCGCGTCCCGTTCCGGCGCGGCCACGACGAGGAACGCGGTGCCGGGAGCCTGGAGCAGCCTGTACGTCTGGTCGGCGCGCTGCCTGAACCCGCCGAAGACGGCGTCGAGGGCCGCGACGAACGTCTGGATGTCCTTGAGGAACTGGGCGCCCAAGATCTTCGTCAGCGCGCCCGCGACAAGGCCGAAACCGGCGTTGAGCAGCTTGAACGCGCTCCGGCCCCCGGCCTTGGCGGGAGCCATCAGGATCCTGATGAGCCGTCCGTCGAGGAAGCGGCCGAGCCGCTCGGGCGCGTCGAGGAAGTCGAGCGCCGACCGCGACGGCGGGGTGTCGACGATGATGAGATCCCACTCGTCCGAGCGGCGGAGCTGCCCGAGCTTCTCCATCGCCATGTACTCCTGCGTCCCGGAGAAGCTCGACGACAGCGACTCGTAGAACGGGTTGGTCAGGATCTGCCGGGCTCGTTCGGGATCGGCGTGCGCCTCGATGATCTCGTCGAAGGTGCGTTTCATGTCGAGCATCATCGCGTGCAGCTCGCCGGTGCCACCGACCCCGGCGACCACACGCGGCGTGTTGTCGAGCTCGGTGAGCCCCATCGACTGGGCCAGGCGCCGCGCGGGGTCGACCGTGAGCACCACCACGCGCCGGCCCCGTTCGGCCGCTCGGAGGCCGAGCGCCGCCGCCGTCGTGGTCTTGCCCACGCCGCCCGAGCCGCAGCACACGACGATGCGCGTGCCCGGGTCGTCGAGCACGGCGTCCATGTCGAGAACGGGCGAGGTCCCGTGGTGGCTCTGGATGGGTGACGTGCGGGGGGCCTTCCCCGTCTGAGACTTCACGCTGCTCCCTGGGAACGGATGGCTTCCGCCAGCTCGTACAGACCGGCCAGGTCGGCGCCGTCGGCGAGCAACGGCAGCTCGTAGTGGGGGGCCTTCGCCTCCGCGAGCGCCTGCCTCTCACGGCGCTCCAGGTGGTTGCGCTGGGCGTGCTCGGAGATCTCCTCCGTGAGCGCCTCGGCGATCGCGGACGCGTCGGACGTGCCGTCGGCGATGCCCGCGGCCTTCAGGCCGAGCGCCAGCTCACCGGGGTCGAACCGGTCTTTCATGGCGGCGTCGAGGGTGGCCTCGGGCAGCAGCTCGGGACGGACCATGTTGATGAAGACGCCGCCCACGGGCAGCTTGGCGGCGCGGAGGTTGTCGATGCCGTCCAGCGTCTCCTGGACCGGCATCTCCTCCAGCAGCGTGACGAAGTGCACGGCGGTCTCCGGCGAGGCGACCACGCCGCGTACCAGGTCGGCGTGGTTCTTCACCGGGCCGATGCGGGCGAGCCCCGCCACTTCCAGCGTCACGTTGAGGAACCTGGTGATACGACCGGTGGGTGGCGCGTCCATGACGACGGCGTCATACGCCCGCCTTCCGGACTTGTCGCGACGTCGTACGGCCTCACTGGTCTTGCCGGTCACGAGCACGTCCCGCAGACCGGGGGCGATGGTCGTGGCGAAGTCGACCAGGCCGATCTTGTTCAGTGCCTTGCCGGCCCGCTTCATGCCGTAGAACATCTCGACGTATTCGAGCATGGCCTCTTCGGGGTCGATGGCGAGCGCGTACACGTCGCCGCCGCCCGGTGCCACGGCGATCTTCCGCTCCTCGTACGGCAGGGGCGGGGTGTCGAAGACCTGGGCGATGCCCTGACGGCCCTCCACCTCCACGAGCAGCACCTTCCGGCCACCCGCCGCCAGGGCGAGGGCCAGCGCGGCTGCCACCGTCGTCTTTCCGGTGCCACCCTTGCCGGTGACGACATGAAGTCGTACGCCGTCCCAATCGGTGTCGCGAGCACTCACGTTCCGAAGGCTACCCAACGGTTACTTCGCGATTCGCCGTGCCCGGCTTTTGGAAGGGGCTTGCGACGCACCTCACACCCCGGCGGCCCCGGAAACGCGTTTTCCCGGGCTCCCTGACCGCCCGTGTAAAGGGAGGCCCCGACAATGGATCCCCCGCCGCGGCGACCGCTTGGGATGATCGCCGATCGGCTCCGCTCGCGCTGGCGTCACGGGGCAACGGGAACATGGGCGCGAGATCGTTCCAAGACTCCCGCCGGGTCCGCTCGAACGTTCAGATTGTGAGATTCGCCCCGTCTTCTTCGCATTGTCGATCACCGGCAAAAGGTCAATATGCGGATCGTCACAATGGCCGTGGGGCGATGCCATCGACGCAAGGGAACGCCGTGACCCATGAGGCGGGAGGGAACTGGGGGAGCACCGCCACCTGACGCCCTCACTCCCGTCTACAGTGCCACCATGAAGCGCTACGAATATTCGACGGTCCCTCTGTTGACCCATGCCACGAAGCAGATCCTGGACAACTGGGGCCAGGACGGCTGGGAGCTTGTCACGGTCATCCCGGGGCCGAACCCCGAGCAGCTCGTCGCCTACATGAAGCGGGAGAAGGAGTGAGCACGCCTGAGGAGCGCCTGGCCGAGCTGGGGCTGACCCTTCCGGAGGTCGTGAAGCCCCTGGCCGCCTATGTGCCGGCCATACGCACCGGGAACTACATCTACACCTCCGGGCAGCTGCCGATGGTCGACGGCAAGCTCGCCGTCACCGGCAAGGTGGGCGCCGAGGTGGACCCCGACCAGGCCAAGGAGCAGGCCCGCATCTGCGGGCTGAACGCCCTCGCGGCGGTGGCCTCCGTGGCCGGTGACCTGTCGCAGATCGTGCGCATCGTCAAGGTCGTCGGGTTCGTCGCGAGCGCCCCCGGCTTCACGGGGCAGCCGCACGTCGTGAACGGGGCCAGCGAGCTGCTCGGCGAGGTGCTCGGGGACGCGGGCCGTCACGCCCGCAGCGCCGTCGGCGTCGCCGCCCTGCCGCTGGACGCGTCCGTCGAGGTCGAGCTCATCGCCGAAGTGCGCTGACCGTGACACCATGGTCCAGCCGAGCTTGATTCGGTTGGATCATGGAGGTGGCATGAACGGCATCCCGCTGCCCGGCGAGTTCGGAGAGCGTGCCCGTGCGATCCTTTCGGGTGACCTCGCCCCCGTGCCCGCCAGAGACGCCGCGACCGTGGCGCTCCTACGCCCCGTCCAGGACCTCGCCGGGCCGGGGGCAACCGAGGCCGAGCCGGGAGAAGCCGGAGCCGAGCCGGGAGAAGCCGAGGCCGGGGCCGGCGGGGCGCCGGCCCTTGAGGTCTACATGATCCGGCGCAAGGCCAGCATGGCGTTCGCCGCCGGGGCGTACGTCTTCCCCGGCGGCTCGGTCGACCCCCGTGACGCCGACCAGACGGTCGCCTGGGCCGGGCCGGCCCCCGAGACCTGGGGTGCGATCTTCGGAGCCGACACCAGCACCGCCCGCGGCCTGGTCTGCGCTGCCGTACGGGAGACCTTCGAGGAGTCCGGGGTCCTGCTGGCAGGGCCGAGCGCGGACACGGTCGTCGCCGACACCACGGGCGACGACTGGGAGGCCGACCGCGAGGCGCTGATCGACCGGCGCCTGTCGCTCGGTGAGTTCCTGAACAACCGAGGGCTGGTCCTGCGTGCCGACCTGCTCAGGCCCTGGTCGCACTGGATCACGCCGGACGTCGAGCACAAGCGGTTCGACACGCGGTTCTTCGTGGCCGCCATGCCTCCTGGCCAGCGCACGCGCGACGTGGGCGGCGAGGCCGACGAGGTCGCGTGGCTCCGTCCGGCGCGGGCGCTCGGCCGGGCGAAGGAGGGGCAGATCTTCCTCATGCCCCCGACGATCCGTACGCTGACCGAGTTGGCGGCGTATGACGATGTCGCCGCCGTGCTGGCGTGCGAGCGCGAGATCGTGACCTTCCAGCCCCGGGTCGCCGAGGTGGACGGCGCGATGTGGCTGGTCATCCCCGGCGAGGACTATCGAATGTCATGAGTGGTCTCCGAATCCCCCTGAGCGGCCCCGACGGGTCCGGTACGGCCCGCGCGACCAACCTGCTCGCGCCCAACGCGTCCCCGATGACCCTGGACGGCACGAACACCTGGGTCATCGGCGAGCCCGGTGCGGAGGCCGTGGTGGTCGTGGACCCCGGTCCCGACGACGAGGACCACCTTCTGCGGGTGGCCGGCCACCTCGCGGGCAGGCGGGTGGAGGCGATCCTCCTCACGCACGGGCACGAGGACCACAGCGGCGGAGCCAGGCGGTTCGCCGAGATCACCGGCGCCCGGGTACGGGCCCTGGACCCCCGGCACGTTCTCGGGGACGAGGGGCTCGCGGACGGGGACGTGGTGACGGCGGGCGGCCTTGAGCTCAGGGTCGTCGGCACGCCGGGCCACTCGTTCGACTCGCTGTGCTTCTGGCTGCCGGTCGACGGGGCCATGCTGACCGGGGACACGATCCTCGGCCGGGGGACCACGGTGATCGCGCCCGATGGCGATCTGGCCGACTACCTGCGCAGCCTCGACCGCCTGCGGGCGAGTGCCGAGATCATGGCGGCCACGGCCCTGCTGCCGGGTCACGGGCCCGTCCTGCCGGAGCCGATCGCGGCGCTGGACGGTTATATCGCCCACCGGCGCGAGCGCCTTGACCAGATCAGGCGGGCCCAGCGCGAGGGTGCCACCACGCCGCGAGAGATCGTACGGGTCGTCTACGCCGGGCTGTCCGAGGAACTGTGGCCCGCGGCGGAGATGTCCGTGCGGGCGCAGCTCGCCTACCTCGAACGGTTGTAGAGGCGGTCGGCGTCCATGATGACGACGGCCTTGGCCTCGATGCGCAGCCAGCCGCGCTGGGCGAAGTCGGCGAGCGCCTTGTTGACGGTCTCGCGGGAGGCGCCGACGTACTGGGCCAGCTCCTCCTGAGTGAGGTCGTGATGGACCCGCAGGCCCTCCTCGGTGCGCTGCCCGAAGCGCTCGGCGAGGTCGAGCAGCGCCTTGCCGACCCGGCCGGGCACGTCGGTGAAGACGAGGTCGGCCATCACGTCGTTGGTGCGGCGCAGCCGCTGCGCGAGGGCACGGAGCAGGTGGAGGGCGACCTCCGGACGTCCGGTGAGCCAGGGCCGCAGGTCGTCGTGGCCGAGCCCGGCCAGGCGCACATCGGTCAGGGCGATCGCGCTGGCCGTACGGGGTCGCGGGTCGAACAGGGACAGCTCTCCGAACATCTCACTCGGGCCGAGCACGCTGAGCAGGTTCTCGCGGCCGTCGGGGGCCGTGCGGATTAATTTGATCTTGCCGTCCAGCACGACGTAGAGCCTGTCGCCCGTCTCTCCCTCGCTGAAAAGCGTCTGCCCCTTGTGGAGCTCCACCTCCGAGATGCCCGTACGGAGCGCGGCCGCGCTCTCACGGTCGAGCGCGGAGAACAAAGGGGCCCTGCCCAGCACTTCGTCGGTATTCACGGTGCCTCCTCGCTCCAGTGGTCGCGCCAACACGACTGCGCTCCACACCTGGGATCGCGCTCACTGCTAGACATTGTGACGTACCGCACCAAGCGGGTCTCATGGAGCCCGTCCGCGTAGGCTGTCGGATGCCCCGCAAAGTAACCTCCGCTGGGGAGTCCCGGCTCGCCTTGGTGCGCCGAGCTCGGCGAATGACCCGAATCCCGGCGGGAGCCTACCCCGACGCCCACTGCGAACTCGACTTCGGCAACCCGCTGGAGCTGCTGGTCGCAACGATCCTCTCAGCGCAGTGTACGGACAAAAGAGTCAATCTGGTTACTCCGGCACTTTTTGCCAAGTACCGGACGGCTGCTGACTATGCCGGCGCCGACATGGCCGAGCTGGAGGAGATCATCCGCTCGACCGGATTCTTCCGGGCGAAGGCGAACAGCATCATGGGCATGGCGCAGGCTCTGTGCGACCGCTACGGCGGCGAGGTGCCCGGCAAGCTCAAGGAGCTCGTCACCCTGCCGGGGGTCGGCAGGAAGACCGCCAACGTGGTGCTCGGCAACGCGTTCGTCCCGCCCAAGGCAACATGAAAGCGCCGGATCCTCCAGGGAGAAAGTCCTCCCGCTGAACTCGGCGAACACGGAGAAGGCCGCTTCGCCGACGGTGGCGGCCGTGGAAGGTCGGAGCGGCTTCACCGCCCAGTCGGGGGTGGCGGAGCTCTTGACCAGTGAGCTGGGTCTGGCTCGGCTCACGAAGCTGTTCGAAGCGGCGTGGATCTCTGCGGTTCACCTGAGACGAACGGGTTCCCTTCGACCACGACGCAGCCGAGCGCGAAATCAGGATGATCAAGCGATGTCCGCTGCGCGACCCGGCGAAGGAATGGTCCCTGTGGGATATGTATACATCGGTTTGAAGGGTTTTATGCGAAGCATTTCAGGTGTGCCGATCCTGCTATTCACTGCGAATGTGCCAAAGGCCAGGACCCACGCCTGCGGTGATGCGTCTTAGCTGGTCAGGACACCTTCACTGCGATCGGCGGCCCCGGCATCACGTCACAGGCCCGTAAGAGTCAACGAGTGCATTCCGCTGTAGCGTCGGAGTGTGATCGATCATTTCGCCATGAGCGGTCGTCCGCCGCGTTCGCCCGCGGCATGCGAGCCGGCTAACGACAATCGCGGCGGTTCTGGTTTTCCCGGCTTTCCGGCCACGGGATCCGGCGAACGGGGAGACGCCGCGTGATCGGCGCCTTCTATGAGGACGCGTTGATGGGAGGGGACGTGGACGTCGAGTACTCCGACGGACGGGTCCGGCCCCTGGCCGCCGAGCGGTGGTTGCGGCCGATCGAGGGTGACGGGGCACTGCTGGCCAGGTGCGGCGGGCCGACGCTCGACGTCGGTTCCGGGCCCGGCCGGCTGACCGCGGCCCTGGCCCGGATGGGCGTGCCGGTCCTTGGCATCGACATCACCCCGCTGGCGGTGACGCTGACGCGGCGCGCGGGCGGGCCGGCGCTGCGCAGAAGCGTCTTCGAGTGGCTGCCCGGCACCGGCCGCTGGGCCGTGGCGCTGCTGGCCGACGGGAACATCGGAATCGGTGGCGACCCGGCGGCCCTGCTGCGCCGGCTCCGCGAGCTGGTACGGCCCGGCGGCGCGGTGATCGCCGAGCTGGCGCCGCCCGGGTCGCGGAGCGGAGTGGAGTGGGTGCGGCTGCGTCGCGGCGGGCGGGCGGCCGACTGGTTTCCCTGGGCGACGGTCTCCGCCGACGACATCGGACCGCTCGCCCGCAGCTGTGGCTTCCCTTCCGCGGATCAGTGGAACGAGGCGGGACGATGGTTCGCCACCCTGACCTGAAGAACCCGGAGAACCCGGAGAACCCGCAGGACCCGAGACGATCCCTCTGCTCCTGGCCAAGCTGTGGACCGAGGACGACGTCCGTCGCCTGCGCACCGAGCCGTTCAGCCCGCCTCCCCGTCATGGTCAGTGCGCGGCCATGCTCATGCGCACGGCGTCCAGCGTCGCGGCGAACCTGGTGCCGGGGGCCTGCGCGGCGACGTGGAGGGCGTCGGCGAAGGTGTCGACGTCGTGCAGTTCGGGCAGCAGGGCCAGGCGCAGCCCGGCCTGGCGCAAGCGCTTGAGCTGGGCCGCTCCGGTGCCCGGTCGTGACATGGGCACGCCGAGTAGCAGCGCGGGGTCGGGGCGGCGCAGGCCGAGGAGCCAGAAGCCCCCGTCCGCGGCGGGACCGTACACCGCGTCATGCTCGGTCAGCGCGTCGGCGGCGGCTTCGAGCAGGGACGGGGTGAGCTGGGGGGTGTCCATCCCGACGAGCACGGTCGGCACGGGGTGCAGCCCGTGGGCGTCGGTGAAGGCGGCCGCGAGCCGCTCGTCCAACCCACGCCCGCGTTGCGGGATCACCGTGAAACCGGGAGGCAACCAGGGCCCTGGCAGCCCTTGGAGGGCGAGGACCTGGTGCGGCGCGCACGTCGCGGCCACTGTGTGCAGGGTGTCCTCCAGGGCGGCGGCCGCGAGCCGGGCGGCCTGTTCCTCGGTGCAGGGCGGGCAGAGCCGGGTCTTGACCTGGCCGGGTACCGGCTCCTTGGCGATGACCAGGATCTGCGTCACGCGGTCTCCCTGATGACCCGCCGCATGTCGCCGATGGCGCGCACGGTGCCGCGTACCGTGCCGGTGACCTTGGAGCGGCCCGCGCGCGGAAGGTAGTCCACCTCGGCCTCGGCGATCCGCCAGCCGTCCGCGGCGGCGCGCAGCACCATCTCCAGCGGGTAGCCGAACCTGCGGTCACGCAGGGCCAGGGCGAGGAGCCCGGTGCGGCGGGCCGCGCGCATCGGGCCGAGGTCGTGCAACGCGGCCCCGGTGCGGCGGCGCAGCCGGTGGGCCAGCAGGGCGTTGGCGGCGCGCGCGTGCGGCGGCCAGGCGCCGGGCGACCGGGCGATCCGCCGGCCGAGCATCAGGTCGGCGTCTCCGGCTCCTACGGGCCCGGTCACCCTGGGCAGTTGCCGCGGGTCGAGGGAGGCGTCGGCGTCCATGAAGGCGACGATGTCCGAAGTCGCGGCCAGCAGCCCGGCGTGGCAGGCGGCGCCGAAACCGCGCCGCGGCTCCACGATCACCCGGGCCCCAAGGCCGGTGGCGATCTTCACCGAGTCGTCTGCCGACCCGTTGTCCACCACGATGGGCCGGTAGCCGGCCGGCATGCGCTCCAGGACCCAGGGAAGCGCGGCCTCCTCGTCCAGGCACGGTAGCACCACGTCGATCTCCATGGGTCCGACGCTAAGGCAGGGCGGGCCTGAGGATTCTTACGGCGTGGTGACGCCGTCTTCAAAATAAGTGCAGCTCAGACCTACTGTTACGGTGTGGCGGAAAGATCGGGTCGGTGGACGACCGGCACGCGTACCCGTACCTGCGAGGCGGGGAACCCCGGTGGCCCCCGGACGCGCGGGGCGCTCGCCGGGTGGGGGGCGCTGATCGCCGGCTGCTTCGCGGTGGGGGCGGTCCTGCACGCGCTCGGCGTGCTGCGGATCGATCACCTGCCGCCGCTGCACGCGCACTTCCGGGTGCTCACGGTCACGCTGCTGCCGGCGGTCGCCTTCGCGGTGGTCGCCGTACGGAACCTGCCGGGATGGGCCGGGCAGGGCGGGTTCGGACGAGCCCTGCTCGTCGCCTGCGGATGCGCGCTGGCCTGGACGATCTTGCTGGCGATATCGGCCGACGGACTGGCCGCACCGTTCACTCACCGCGAGGAGTACCTAGCCGTGCTGCCCGCGGTGGGCCACGACCCGCTCGGCTGGCTGGCGACCTTCACGCAGCGGCTGCCGGAGTATCCGACGCACGTGCGCGGGCATCCGCCGCTGCCGGTGCTCGTGGTGTGGGCGCTCGCCGCCGTGGGCCTGGGCGGGCCGCTGTGGGCGGCGATCCTGGTGATCCTCGCCGGCTGCTCGGCGACGGTGGCGATCGGGCTCACCGTACGCCGCCTGGCGGGGGAGGACGCGGCCCGGCGGGTGCTACCGTACCTCGCCCTCACCCCGGCCTCGGTCTGGATCGCCACCACGATGGACGCCTTCTTCGCCGGTGTCGGCGCGTGGGGCGTCGCGCTCCTGGTGCTCGGCCGGAGCACCACGACCAGGACGTGGTACGCGGCGGGGGCGGGGGTGCTGCTCGGCGCACTGCCTTACCTCAGCTACGGGCTGGTCCCTTACCTGGTGATCCCGGCGAGCGTCGCCCTGCTCGCCCGGCTGCCGCGCCCGGCGGTGCTCGCCGCCCTGGCCGGGGCGGCGGCCGTGACGGGCCTGTTCGCGGCGGCGGGTTTCTCGTGGCTCGCCGGGGTGGCGGCCACCCACGCGGAATGGGCGGCCGACCCGGGCGCCGCCCGCCCCTACCTGTACTTCCTGGTGGCGAACCTAGCCGTCCTCGCCCTGATCACCGGCCCGGCCACGACCGCGGGCCTCGTCCACGCGGGGCGCCACCTCACCCACTGCCCGGCCGTCACCGCGGTCTGCGGGAATCCTCGTGCCCACATCCCTATGGCCGGGATCGTGGCCGCCGTGATGAACCTGGCACGCCGCCACGGGATCGCCGCCGTGGTGGCCGCGGCGCTGGTGGCGGTGCTGGCGCTGGACGTCAGCGGGGTGACGCGGGGGGAGGTGGAGCGCATCTGGGTGGCCTTCGCCGTGTGGATCGGCCTGTCGGCGGCGTACGCTCCCGGCCGCCGCATGCTCGCCGCGCAGGCTTTGACCGGTCTGCTGCTGCAAGGGCTGGTCGCATCTCCCTGGTGACCGGGGCCATCCCTCTCACGTCGCCGACACGATCCGCGACCCGGCGTGACGCCTTCTTCGTCGCCCCGCCGGGACCTCACATGGGCGAGTCAGGCAAGAGGAGCGCCGGCGAACTCCTTCATGCCCTCGGCGAAGGTGGTGCGCGCCCGGAAGCCGAGTTCCTCGGAGGCCCGGACGGGTGAGGCCACGATGTGCCGGACGTCGCCGAGCCGGTACTCGCCGGTGAGGACGGGATCCGGGCCGCCCCGCTCGGCGGCGAGCGCGGCGGCCATCTCGCCGACCGTGCGCGGCTCGCCGCTGGCGATGTTGTACGCGGCCAGGGCTCCCGGCGTGCCGCCGGACAGGGCGGCGAGGTTGGCCCGGGCGACGTCGCGGACGTGCACGAAGTCGCGCCTTTGCCGGCCGTCCTCGAAGACCCTCGGCGCGCGTCCCGCCTCCAGCGAGGACCGGAAGATCGCCGCCACGCCGGAGTAGGGCGTGTCCCTGGGCATCCTCGGCCCGTAGACGTTGTGGTAGCGCAACGCGACCGCCGTGCCGCCGGTCTCCCTCGCCCAGTTGGCGGACAGGTGCTCCTGGGCGAGCTTGGTGGTGGCGTAGGCGTTGCGCGGGTCGGCGGGCGCGTCCTCGCCGATCGTGACGGGCGTCGCGGGGGAGCCGCACCGGGGGCAGCGCGGTTCGAACAGCCTCCGCGCCAGGTCCGCTGCGGCACGCGGGCCCGGCCGCACCCGCCCGTGCCGGGCGCACTCGTAGGCCCCCTCCCCGTAGACGACCATCGAGGACGCCAGCACCAGCCGCCCGGTACCGTGCCCGGCCATCGCCGCGAGCAGTACGGCGGTGCCATAGGCGTTGACCGACGTGTACTCCGGCAGATCGGCGACGTCCACGCCGAGCCCGACCTTGGCCGCCTGGTGCACCACCGCCTCCACACCGGGGAGCACTTGGTCCAGGACGGCGGTGTCGCGCACGTCGTCCCCGTTCCGCAGGTCGATCCCCGAGACGGCGTGCCCGGCCTCCTCCAGCGCCTCGACGACATGACTTCCGATGAACCCGGCCGAACCGGTCACGAGTACCCTCACCCGGCCGACGGTAGGCCCCATCCCACAAGCCGGGGCGCAATGGCCGAGGAGAGTTCGAAGGCCGTAAGAATTCTTGGCCGACACCGGCGGCGGCCTTTCCTGGACTCCAGACACTGAACCAGGGTGGTGGCCCACACCATCCCGGCCATGGTGGCGACTTGCCCGTCCGCGAGCACTGGAATGCGGAGGCGCTGACGAAGCTCGGTGTGTCAGGGGACGTCCGGCGCGGGTCGAGGTTCAGATGGCGGTGGCGCCGACCAGGACGCCTGCGGTCTTCCGCTGCTCCCGCTTGGGGAAAGCCATTCCCCCGGAGACGGAGTATGACGGAAAACAGGGCGTGGTCCGACTTTGACCGACGGTATTCACGGTGAGAACTGGCGGTAGGTCGGTGGCCGGCTCCTGCCTGCGCCGGCTTCGGGGGGATCATGTCGGATGCGTCGGACGGGCGCCGTCACCATCAGGGTCGGTCTGCGGCAAGCAGGCCCGGCGCGCGGCTGAGGGCGTACCTGCGGGGGCAGGAGCGTCCGCCGGGCCCGTTCCGGCCGGAGTTCTGGCGCAGTCCGCTGCGTGGCCCGTGGCTGACCTCCGTGTTCGGGCTGGTGCTGCTGGTCGGGCTTCCGCTGGTGGCCATCACGGGCCTGATCTCGTACGCCGCCTATGATCCCCGGCTACCGGGCAACGACCTCACGCCGGAAAGAGGGCTGTTCGGCTTCTATCTCTTCGACTGGCCGACCAGCCCGGTCTGGCTCTACCGCGTTACCCAGGGCGTGCACGTCATCCTCGGCCTGACGCTGGTGCCGATCCTGCTGGCCAAGCTGTGGTCGGTGATCCCCAAGCTGTTCACCTGGCCGCCGACCGGCACCCCGGCGCAGACGCTCGAACGGGCCAGCCTGCTGCTCCTGGTCGGCGGCGCGGTCTTCGAGTTCGTCACCGGCATCCTCAACATCCAGCTCTTCTACGTCTTTCCCTTCTCCTTCTACCCGGCGCACCTGTACGGCGCATGGATCTTTCTGGCCGCGCTGGCGGTGCACATCGCCATCAAGCTGCCCCGGCTGCTCACATCCCTGCGATTCCGCAGCTTCCGTCAGGAACTGCGCACATCTCTGCGCGACACGCGCCCGGAACCACCTGACCCCGACGGCCTGGTCGCCGCCGCTCCCGCGCCGCCGACCATCTCACGCCGGGGCCTGCTGGCCTTCGTCGGCGGCGGCTCCCTGACCGTACTCGGCCTGTCGGCCGGGCAGACGATGGACGGCCCGCTGCGGCGTACCGCGCTGCTCGCCCCGCACGGGCGGTACTACGGGTCCGGGCCGAACGACTTCCAGGTGAACAAGACGGCGGCGAGCGTGGGCGTCGTCGCGGCCGAAACCGGGCCCGAGTGGCGGCTGACGGTGCATGGCGCCCGTCAGGTGCGGTTGTCGCGTGAGGAACTGCTGGCCATGCCGCTGTACACCTACCGGTTGCCGATCGCCTGCGTGGAGGGATGGTCCACCGAGCAGACGTGGACCGGCGTCCGGCTCACCGACTTGGCACGTTTGGGCGGGGCGGACGGCGGCGCGGGCGTCTACGTCCGCTCACTGCAGCGGGGCGGTGTGTTCAGCCACGTGTCGCTGAGCCCGGGGCAGGCGACCGATCCCCGTTCCCTGCTGGCGCTGCGGGTCAACGGCGCCGACCTGTCGCTGGACCACGGGTTCCCCGCCCGGATCATGGTGCCCAACGCCCCCGGCGTGCACAACACCAAATGGGTGCGCGAGCTCGACTTCCGGGCCCCGCCATGAGGGGCGGGATCAGTGCCATGAGGGGCAGGATCGGCGAGGCGCGCCGGCGGGCGCGAGAACGCTATGGCGCCGGTCTGTGGCACCTGTTCGCACTGTTCGCCTGCTTCGGGGTGGCCGCCTACGCCCTCACTCGTGTCATCGCCGCCGGCATCCTGCTGGGATTCCTGCTGTGGTTCCTCGGAGCCGTGATCCTGCACGATCTCGTCGTCCTTCCTCTCTACTCCGCGGCGGACCGTCGCCTACAGCGCCTCCCAGCGGTGGGCGATAGGCGACCGGGGCCGTCGGTCGACTACCTGCGGGTACCGGCGGGGCTGTCGGGGCTGCTGCTGCTCATCTGGTTCCCCCTCATCCTGCGCGCGTCCGAGTACAACTACCGGAAGGCGACGGCCCTGAGCACCGACCCGTACCTCGGCCGATGGCTGCTGGTCACCCTGGCGCTCTTCGCCGGGTCCGCACTCGTCTACGCCGTGCGGCGCGCGGCCGGCGGCCGCCTGGCCGGCAGGGCGCACCGGTGAGCACCCGGCCGATCGGCGACTACGCGATGGTGTCGGACTGCCGGTCGGCCGCCCTGGTGAGCCGCGACGGCTCGGTGGGCTGGCTGTGCCTGCCTCGCTTCGACAGCCCCGCGATCTTCGCCCAACTGCTCGATGACGATGCCGGCCACTGGGCGCTCGGTCCGGCCTGCCCGGCCGAGGTCACCCGCCGCTACGTCCCCGGCACCCTGGTGCTGGAGACCACGTTCCGTACCCGTGAGGGCACGCTGGTCCTGACGGACGCGCTCGCACTGGGCGCCGGGGAGCGTGGGCACGATCTGGGAGCGTCCTCCGCCGGGCTGGTGCTGCGGCAGGTGACCTGCGTCGAGGGCAGTGTGGCCGTGGACATGGCCTACGCGCCGCGTCCGGAGTTCGGCCTCGTCCACCCGCTGATGCAGCCCGTCCGCGGCGGTCTGATCGCGCGCGGCGGCGCGACCGCGCTGACCCTGTCCAGCCCGGTGGAGTTGCGGGTGAGCGGCTCCGTGGCGGACGCCGCCGTCACCTTGCGGGCCGGGCAGAGCCTCGGCTTCGCGCTTCAGGCCGGCTGGGCATGGGACCCCGATCCGCCGTGCCGCACCTCCCGCGAGGTACGGCGCAGGGTCAAGGACACCGTCCGGGGCTGGCGCTCCTGGTCACGGCTGCACGCGAGCTACGAAGGCCCCTGGCGCGATCTGGTCGAGCGCAGCGGCAGAGTGCTGAAGGCGATGACGTACGCTCCCACCGGGGCCATCGTCGCCGCGGTCACCACTTCCCTGCCCGAGTGCATCGGCGGGGAGCGCAACTGGGACTACCGCTACACCTGGGTCCGGGACGCCAGTTTCACCCTGCAGGCCCTGTCCACCGCCGCCTGCGAGATCGAGGAGACCGCCTTCTTCGGCTTCCTGGCCCGCGCCTCGGCCACCCAGCTCGATCGCGGCGCCGATCTGCAGATCATGTACGGCGTCGGCGGCGAACGCGACCTGAGCGAACGACGCCTGCCGCACCTGCGCGGCTGGCGCGGCAGCTCTCCGGTGCGGGTCGGCAACGACGCCTGGCGCCAGGCTCAGCTCGACGTCTACGGGGAGTTGCTGGACGCCGCCCACCAGACCTACTGTGACACCGGCCCGTTCGACCCGTTCACCCGCGCGATGCTGGTCGGGGTGGCCGAAGCCGCCGCCCGTCGCTGGCGGGAGCCGGACCAGGGCATCTGGGAGGTCCGCGGGCCCAGCCGGCACTTCACGCATTCCAAGCTGATGTGCTGGGTCGGGCTGGACCGGGCTATCGCGCTCGCTCCGCTGCTGGAGGCAGGCGGGCGCGTCGGTGACTGGACGCGCGTCCGGGAAGAGATCCGCGCCGCGATCCTGAGCCAGGCGTGGAACCCGCGGATCGGCGCCTTCACGCAGACGTTCAGCGGCACCGGCCTGGACGCCGCGCTGCTGGTGATGCCGCTGGTGGGATTCCTCGCCCCGGACGATCCACGGGTCCGGTCCACCGTGCGCGCCATCGCCACCGGCCTGAGCGACGCCCGCGGCCTCGTCCACCGCTACCACGCCGCCGACGGGCTCGCCGGACAGGAGGGCACGTTCCTGCTGTGCACCTTCTGGCTCGCGCACGCCTTGGCCCTCACCGGCGAGCGACCCGCGGCCAGAAGGGTGTTCGAGACCGCCGTCTCCTATGCCAACGACGTCGGCCTGCTCGCCGAGGAGGTCGACTCGGCCACCGGAGAGCCGATCGGCAACTTCCCGCAGGCTCTCAGCCACATCGGCCTGATCAACGCAGCCCATGCCATACGTGACACATCTCGATCTCGTAGGACGATGAGCGCGTACCCAGGTACCGGATGCAACCCCTGAACGGTGCGACATTCGTAGCGTAATGGCCTTCGATGCTCGGCGGCCCAGGCTAGTCAGTGGCGGTAGCGTCTGCTGGCGGGACAGCACTTGCCGACGGGCGCCCCGCTGTGCAGGAGCCGCCGGCGCGCCCGCACGCCGGACCGAACCAAAACCTACGCCCACCCGCCGGCACTCCAACGCCGGGAACAACCGCCGTCGAGCGCCTTGGCGGACATGGCGGAGCGCGGCGCCTGCGATGCGCCGAGGTCTTACGCTGGACGCCATGGCGACGCAGGTGGTGACCCCGGGGCAGAGGGCGAAGCGGTTCCAGAACGAGACCCGACTGGGTTTGGTGCGGCGGGCCCGCAGGATGACCCGGATCTTGGCCGAGACCTACCCCGACGCGCACTGCGAGTTGAACTTCAACACTCCGTTCGAGCTTCTGATCGCCACGGTGATGTCGGCGCAGACCACCGATGTGCGGGTGAACATGGTCACCCCGACTCTGTTCGCCAAGTATCCGACCCCTGAGGATCTGGCCGCGGCCGATCCGGAGGATGTTGAGGAGATCATCAAGTCGACCGGTTTCTTCCGGGCGAAGACGAAGGCGATCATCGGGTTGTCGGTGGCGCTGCGGGACAGGTTCGCAGGTGAGGTGCCCAGGACCTTGGTAGAGATGGTCACTTTGCCGGGGGTGGGGCGCAAGACGGCCAATGTCGTGTTGGGGAACGCACGTGATCCTAAAACGGGAGAACCCTTCGACGTGCCCGGGATCACGGTGGACACCCACTTCCAGCGGCTCACCCGCCGCTTCGGGTGGACGACGGAGACCGACCCTGTCAAGATCGAGCACGCCGTGGGCGACCTGATCCCCAAGAGCGAGTGGACGCAGATGTCCCACTATCTGATCTGGCACGGCCGCCGCATCTGCCACGCCCGCAGGCCGGCCTGTGGCGTGTGCCCGCTCGCGAGCCTGTGCCCGTCCTACGGCGAGGGCCCGACCGACCCCGCCCAGGCGTCGAAGCTCGTCCGCACCGGCCCGTTCTCATGACCGACCGGCCCGCCCCGCCGCGTCATGACCGGGGTGCCCGGCCCGTCCCGTCGCGTCCGTAATGGGGCGATCGGCCCGCCCCCTCGCGTCCGTACCGGGGCGATCGGCCCGCCCCGTCGCGTCCGTACCGGGGCGATCGGCCCGTCTCCCCGATGTGGCCGCCCCGCCCGCACCGGTCCCTGATCGGCCCGTCTCGCGGGGCCGTCGGGCGTCACGTGTCTGTGCCTCCATGGGCCATCTTGGGGAAGCAGCCGGGTGCCGCTGATGTTGCTCCCCGCAGGAGGTATCGCATGACTGCGCCCGTGCCCGGCTGGCTGAACGACCTCGCGGCCAGCGCCCCCGACCGTCCCGTCCCCGCCCCCATGCGGCCCCCGCTCGACGGCGGGCGTCACGCGGCGGTCCTGCTGCTGTTCGGCGAGTCGGCCGACGGGCCCGACGTCCTGCTCATCCAGCGCAGCGCGAAGGGGCGCAACCACGCGGGTCAGCCCGCGTTCCCCGGTGGAGGGGTGGATCCCGGCGACGGCGGCCCCGTGGGGGCCGCTCTGCGCGAGGCCGAGGAGGAGACGGGCCTCGATCCGAGCGGCGTCCACGTGATCGGCACGTTGCCGGAGCTGTACATCTGGCGGAGCGACAACCGGGTGACGCCGGTGCTGGGCTGGTGGCACACGCCGAGCACGGTGCATGCCGCCTCGCCCGACGAGGTCGAGGCGGTGGCACGCGTGCCGATGGCGGAGCTGGCCGACCCCGTCAACCGCCTGCGGCTCCGCTTCCCTGGCGGTTACACCGCCGGGCCGGCCTTCCGGGTGCGGGGCATGCTCGTCTGGGGCTTCACGGCGGGCGTGCTCGACGACGTGCTGGCGGTAACCGGGTTCGAACGGCCCTGGGACGACGACCGCATCGAGGACCTGCCACCCGAAGTCCTCAGACTCGCCCGGCGCTGACGGACCCCGGCCCCCTGCGGAAGGCTCCCGCCGAAGCCCTGCGGAAGCCCTGCGGAAGCCCTGCGGAAGCCTCCGCGGAAGGTTCCTGCGGAACCCTCTGCGCGAGGCCTGGCTCGGGGGGCCTGTTCGGGAGCCTCTACGGGAGTATCAGGCCCAGCGCCGCCCAGTCGGCCACGTCGTCGTCGGGGTCCCTGGCGAGCCGCCGCAGCGCCGCGAGCCCGGCCGGGTCCGCCGGACGTCCAAGGACGTGCGACAACGCGTACGCCGCCCCGTAACGCACGGTGGGATCCTGGTGGGTGGCCAGCTCGATCACCGACGGCAGGGCCCTCGGGTCACGCAGGTGCCCGAACGCGATCAGCACAGCGTGGAGCACCCGTACGTCGTCGTCGCCGGCGGCCAGGTAGCGCAGGACGGAGAGGGTCTTGTCGACGAACGGACGCTGCGGCGCGCCGAGCTCTCCGAGGATGTCCACGCCCAGCACCCGCTCGGCGCGGGAGTCGCTCCCACAGAGCCTCCTGGCCTCGGTGAAGGTCTCCAGATCGCCCTTCGCGTGAAGGGCGCCCACGGCCTTCCACCTGATCGGGCCGTCCGGGTCCTCGTCGTCGAGCGCGAGCGCGATCAGCTCGCCGACGCCGCGCGCTGCCAGGCCGTGGCTGGTGGGCAGGCCGGCGCCCTCCCATCGGAGAGGCGCGTGCTCGCGCGGCCTTCCTAAGCTCGGCTCCCTGACGTTCGCCGGTGTCGGTTCGAGCACGTCTTCCCACCCTTGGTGTCGTTCCTCCGTGTTCCCCGGCCTTGAGCTCCGAGGGCTTTCCGTCCCCACTTCTCGCACGTCGGCGGATTGGGATGTTCGTACGCCGGCCTGGCTGGGTTCATACGCGTCACCCGGGTTATGGCCGCTTACATTCCCTGTGCCAGGCTCGTGTGGGTTTGCCGGGCCGGGCCGGGCGCCGGTGCCGGTGCTCCCGTGGGAGCGGCCCCCGGTGCCTGTGCCCGTGCCGGGGTGCCCGTCCGTACGCCTGTCGTTCGACCCCCCGATCGATACCATGCGGCAACGATATCGAGCCAACGGGTGCACGGCCTGTGGCCGCGCTGGATACCGTTGAAGCGTGAGCGGCGATCTCCTCGACTTCATCCTGATTGTTCTCGTGATTGCCTTTGCCGTTTCCGGCTACCGGCAGGGGTTCATCATCGGGGCCTTCAGCTTCCTCGGTTTCGTCGGGGGAGGTTTTCTCGGGGTCCTGATCGCGCCGCCGATCGCGCACGCGGTCGTCAGCGCCTCCACGGAGCAGGCGTTGCTCGCCATCGTGATCGTGTTCCTGGCGGCGGTCGTCGGCCAGTTCGCGTCCTCCACGATCGGCGCGGTCGTCCGCAGCCATGTCACCTGGGAGCCCGCCCGCACGGTCGACGCGGTCGGCGGCACCTTCACCAGCGCGCTGTCCGTGCTGGTCATAGCGTGGCTGATCGGCTCGCTGCTCTCCGTCGCCCCCTTTCCATGGTTGCGGCAGCAGACCAACGGCTCGCTGCTGCTCCAGACCGTCGACACGGGTGGTCTTGCCGTTCAGCTCGATCTCAGGCCGGAATGTCATCGGACGC
>NZ_JBEZFH010000054.1:0-37430 GCF_040649355.1 Sphaerisporangium sp. NPDC049002
GGGTGATGGCGGCCATCGGGTGGTCCACGTGCTCACCCAGGATGAGGCCGCGCGAGCCTGTCCCACCTGCGGGGTGTTATCGGCACGGGTCAAGCTCGGCACGGTCACGGCGCTGGCGATGACGGTTCCCGCCGGTGCCGCGGCGAGCACGCTCGGCGCGGCGGCCGCGCAGAGCGGCCGGTACTTCGGCACCGCCATCGCCGCGGGCAAGCTCGGCGACTCGGCTTACACCACGATCGCGAACCGCGAGTTCAACATGGTGACGCCCGAGAACGAGATGAAGATCGACGCCACCGAGCCCCAGCAGGGCCAGTTCAACTTCACCAACGGCGACCGGGTCTACAACTGGGCCGTGCAGAACGGCAAGCGGGTCCGTGGGCACACCCTGGCCTGGCACTCCCAGCAGCCGGGCTGGATGCAGTCAATGTCCGGCAGCGCGCTGCGCCAGGCGATGATCAACCACATCAACGGCGTGATGGCCCATTACAAGGGCAAGATCTACGCCTGGGACGTGGTCAACGAGGCCTTCGACGACAGCACCGGCGGCCGGCGTAACTCCAACCTCCAGGGCACGGGCAACGACTGGATCGAGGTGGCCTTCCGCACCGCGCGGGCCGCCGACCCCGCCGCCAAACTCTGCTACAACGACTACAACATCGACAACTGGACCTGGGCCAAGACGCAGGGCGTCTACAACATGGTCAGGGACTTCAAGTCCCGCGGCGTGCCGATCGACTGCGTCGGCTTCCAGGGCCACTTCAACAACAACAGCGCCTACAACAGCAACTATCGCACCACCCTGTCGAGCTTCGCCGCCCTCGGCGTCGACGTGGCCATCACCGAGCTGGACATCCAGGGCGGCTCGGCCACGACCTACGCCAACGTGACCAACGACTGCCTGGCCGTGCCACGCTGCGTCGGCATCACCGTGTGGGGCGTACGCGACAGCGACTCCTGGCTCGGCGCGAGCAGTAGCCCGCTGCTGTTCGACGGCAACGGCAACAAGAAGGCCGCCTACACCTCGGTCCTCAACGCCCTGAACGCCGCCAGTCCCAACCCCTCCCCGACCCCGACGGTCACTCCGACGACGACTCCTCCGCCTGGTGGCGGTAGCGGGCCGATCAAGGGGGTCGCCTCCGGCCGGTGCGTGGACGTGCCCAACGCCACCACCACCGACGGCACCCAGCTGCAGATCTGGGACTGCAACGGTCAGACCAACCAGCAGTGGACCTACACCTCCGCCGGCGAGATCAAGGTGTACGGCACCAAGTGCCTGGACGCCGCCGGCACCGCCAACGGAGCCAAGGTGCAGATCTACTCCTGCTGGGGAGGCGACAACCAGAAGTGGCGCCTGAACTCCGACGGGTCCATCGTCGGCGTCCAGTCCGGGCTGTGCCTGGACGCCATCGGCGCGGGCACCGGCAACGGCACCCAGCTCCAGCTCTACTCCTGCTCGGGCGGCAACAACCAGAAGTGGACCTGGACCCGCTGACCCACACCGGCAGGGGCCGGCCCTGACCACCGGCCCCTGCGAGGGGCAGTACCTCCACCAGGGTCCGAACCCCAACGCCGGCGGGACGACACCCTCCCGTGGCGGTTGGGCCTGCCGACCCAGACGCTGATGATCCTCCCCTTCCTCGTGAAGGAGGCCTCCGGTGCGGCGGGCCCCGCCGCACCGGAGGCCATCTCCTCACGGACCTGCCCATCAGGCCGGCCCCGAGGGGCCTTCGCTCGCGCCTGCCCGTGAAGTGGTCGATGAAAGTTTCGTGTCCGTCGGGGATCGCCAGCCGGAGTGGCCCGCTCCTGGTCAGTCTTTTGGCAGGTTTCCCGAGAGTGGGGAGGGAGGCTCAGCCCCCAACCCGGTCCGGCCTTCTCCTCAACGTGCTGGAATGATGCCGGCAAGACCGCTTCCGACTGCTGGCTGGGCGCTGGCGGGCCGACGCCGTCCAGGTCGGCGAACGCGCGCTGGCACGGCTACGCAAGGGCGTCGAGCAGGCCAGCAGCACCCTCGGGACCGGCTTTCTCAGGCATCCGGCCAACGACCGGCTGCGTTCGGCCTGGGTGACGGCGGCGCAGTGGATCTTGGAATTGAACATGGTGCGCAGCATGAAGAGCACTCCTGGATGTCGGCCCCCTGCCTGCGTTTGTGCAGGTCAAGGGCTATTTCCTCAGCATAGGCGGCGGCGCTCTCGGTGCTCCGTGACCATCGTCACGCGTCAGGCACACGGCAGCCGGAGCAGTTCGTCGCGCAGCTTGCGGACGGTGCCAGTGTTGTTGCCGAACTGGTTGATGGCCGGTGCGCCGCGGAAGGCGGGGGCGTAGCCGTGCTTGAGGAAGTTGGCGAACGAGCCGCTGGCGCTGAGGTCGACGAAGAAATGGTGGTCGGGCATGGTGAACTCGGACGCCATCAGTTCGTCGAACCGGACGGGGCGGCGGATCACGTCCCACAGGTACTCGTCCCAGCGCTGCGGTGTCCCCAGGCGGGCGGCGAGCATCGAGGAGTGGACGGGGAGCCGCGGGGTTCCGGGAGTGATGCCCCTGGCCAGGGAGAGGCAGTCCGGCCGGATCGTGTCGAGGAGGGCGGAGTGGAAGGCGTGGCGCACCGGCAGCCGGACCGTGATCACGCCTTCGGCGTCCAGGGCCTGCTGGAGGTCGGCGAGCCGGGCCTCGGCGCCGCTGACGACGAAGTTGCGATCGTAGTTGACGGCCGCGAGGGCGATGTCATCGAAGAGGTCGCGGCGCATCCGGAAGAGGTCCGGGGAGTGCAGGACGGACAGCATGCCACCGTCCGGGCACCGCTCCTTGAGCAACCGCGCCTGGCTCGTCACGAACCGCAGGCCGTCCTCGAAGGACATGGCGCCCGCCACCGTGGCGGCGATGTACTCGCCGAGGCTGTGGCCGAGCACCGCGTCGGGGTGGATGCCCTCGGCGCGGAGCATCTCGGTGAGGCTGTAGCCGATGCTGTAGAGCGCGGCGTGCGAGGTAAGCATGTCGTCGAGGGGGCGGCCCTTGCGCGAGTCGTCGTAGACGGCGTCCAGGAGCGAGGTGCCGCCCGTCGCGCGGTGTGCCGCGTCGCAGCGGTCCATGGCGCTGCGGAACACCGGGTCGGTGTCGTACAGCCCCCGGCCCATCTGGTGGTACTGGGTGCCCTGGCCGCCGTACATGAAGACCAGTTCGGTGCGCGGCCTGGCACGGACCGCGGCGGAGACCTCCTGCGGTTCGGTGTCGGCCTCGACGGGCAGCGGGTCCTTGAGGATCTGGGCGCTGAGCTTGGTGAGCACGTTGCCCGGACCGATCTCGTGGAAGTCCCGGTGGCCCTGGGCGATCAGCCAGGACATCGACTCGTACCAGCGGACGGGGCTGGAGATCTGGTGGGCCAGGCAGTCCGCGTAGCCCTTGGTGGGGTACGGGCGCGCGGTGTAGTTCGCCACGACGGGGAGGGTGAGTTCCGCGAGGTCGAAGCCGACGAGGTAGAGCGCGAACTCCTGCTGTACAGCCGTCATGCAGCGTGAGTGGAAGGCCGCGCTCACGTTGAGCGGGATGAAGCGGGCGCCCGCCTCGGTGTAGGCGGCGCGCAGTTCGGGGGCGTGGATCTCATCGTACTCGCCGGACAGGATGCACTGCTTGCGCGAGTTGATGTTGGCGATGTCGACGTTCCGGAACGGCAGGCCGGACAGGATCTCGCGGACGCGCCCCTGGTCGAGGTTGACGACGGCCGCCATGGCGCCCTTGGGGGCCTGGCTCATCAGCTCGCCTCGCTTGGCGACGAGCCTGAGGCCGGTGGCGAAGTCGAACGCTCCGGCGGCGAACAGAGCGCAGTACTCGCCGAGGCTGTGTCCGGCGACGACGGTGGGCAGTTCGCCGCGTTCGGTGGTCCGGTCCAGGTAGGTGAGCGAGTTGACCACGTACAGCGCCGGCTGGGTGTACTGCGTCTGGCTCAGCACCCGGTCCGGGTCGCGCAGGCACAGGTCCTCGATGGAGTAGCCGAGTACGTCGTCGGCCTGGGCCACCAGCTCCGGGAACTTCTCGAACAGCCCGGTGCCCATGCCCTTGTGCTGGGAGCCCTGGCCCGGGAAGACGTAAACCGATTTCATGTGCTCACCTCGCTGTGTCGTGTGACGTGCCGGTGTGGGCGCCAAGCGTGCGGCCGAGCAGGGCCGCGGTCTCGCGCATCATGTGGTCGGCGAGGGCGGCCACGTGCCGCCCGCGCCACGAGGCCAGCGGGGTCCCGCTGACCCAGGCGTTGAACGCGCCCAGCGCCGGGCCGCAGTGGATCTGGTAGTCCACCTTGTACTCGGGGCGGCCGGCCAGCGCCAGGCGGGTGGAGTGGACGAAGTACCAGCGGAACACCAAGGCCATCTTCTGCTTCGGGTTCCGCTCGATCTCCGCGAGGCGCTCCGGGAACCGCCGGGCCAGATGGGCCCGGGTCTCCTCCCATACCTCCTCGAGCGGGCGCTTGAAGTACTTCTGCTCCAGGGTGGCGCGGGTCCTTGCGTCCAGGTCGTCGAGCGAGTCGTGGCGCACGTACAGCTCGTACAGCTTCTGGGCGCGCGCCGGGAACAGCAGGCCCTTCCTGGCCACCTGCATCCTCGCCCCGACCTCGAACATGTCGCCGGCGGGCGCGTAGTCGGTGTCGTGCACGCCGAGGTCCTGGAGGATGTCCTTGACCGCGTCGCTGGTGCCTGCCTCGACCGTGCACTGGTTTATGGACCCGGTCACGATGAAGTCCGCGCCGAGGGCGAACGCGGCGAGGGCTGCCTGCGGGGTCCCGATGCCGCCGGCGGCTCCGAGCAGCACCGGCTCCGCATAGCCCTCCTCGCGGGTGACGCGGTCGCGCAGTTCGCTCATCGCGGGCATCAGCACGTAGGCGTTGCCGGCGTCGGTGTGGCCCGCGGAGTCGGCCTCCACGCACAAATCCGAGGCCAACGGGACCCGCCTGGCGAGTTCGGCCTGGTCGGGGGTGATGTGCCCGGCGTCCAGCAACTGGCGCACCAGCTCCGGCGGTGCGGGCCGCAGAAACCGCTCCGCCACCTCGATGCGGGAGACCTTGGCCATGACGCGGTGCTGCTCGCGCACCTCGCCGTCGCGGCCCCGGGAGAGCCCGGCGAGGCGGTAGCGGACCAGCGGGAGCGACGGCTGGATGTAGGCGGAGGCCTCGACGCAGCGCACGCCGTGGTCCAGGTAGAGCTCCACCAGCCGCGTCTCCAGCTCGGGTTCCTGCGGAGAGCTGAGCAGGTTCGCGCCGTACGGCTGTCCCTCGTCCAGCTCCTTGCGGATGCGGCCGAGGGCGTCGTCGACGGCTTCCGGGCTCAGCCCGCCCGTGCCGAGGAAGGAGAGCATGCCGGCCCGGCCCATCGCGGTGACGAGTTCGACCGAGGCGATTCCCTTGTACATGGCACCGGCCACGTAGGTGCGGGTGACGCCGTGCGCCGCGCGGAAGCGGGGGTTGCCGAGGTCCTGCGGGGCGAGGGGTGTGCGTACGGCGGTCTCGGTCGTCGCGGGGGCGGAGGCCGTGCCCGGGCTGGGCTCCGGCGGATTCGGCTGCGGGCCCGTCTCCCACGGGAACAGGCCCTCCTCCGCGTACCGCTGGATGGCGCGCACGTTCATCGGGTCCTCGAAGACCTCTCGGTTGGTGGCGAGTGCGGCGGATTTCGTCTGCTCAGGGATCGGGGACAGCTGCCGGAGATACGCCTTGTAGCGCACGACGGCGGGCTTCGAGAGCCGGGTCAGGCGCTTGAGGTGTGTGCGCAGCAGGCCCTCGCTGTCCGCTCCGCACGCGTCGACCAGCCCCCATTCGCGGGCGCGTTCCGCATCGACGGTTCGGGTGGTGCCGGCGAGGTAGTGCGCGTGCTGGAACCCGGTGCGCCGGATCAGGAAGGGCAGTACGACGGCGGGGATGAGGCCGAACAGCAGCTCGGAGAGGCTGAAGGTGGCGCCCTCGTCGGCGATGACGATGTCGCAGGCCGCCACGATGCCGACGCCTCCGGCGTTGGCCTTGCCCCGGACGTGGGCGATGGTGACGAGGTCCGCGTACGCCAGTTGCCGGAACAGTTCGAACAGCGGCTCCGGGTCGGCCGCGGTCGGTCCGCCCTCGCGGGCCGCCCGGCTGATGGCGTCGAAGTCGGCCCCGAAGCAGAACACCTCGGGCAGTCCCTCCAGCACGAGGACGGTGGCCGGCGAGGCCGCCGCGCGGGCCAGTACGTCGGTCAGCTCGCGCACCATCGCCGTGTTGAGGGCGTTGCCCGCCTCGGGCCGGTGCAGTCGCACGAACCAGGCGTTCCCCTGCTCGCGCACCTTCAGCGTGCCGTAGGTCAGTCCACCCATGCGTACTCCCGGTGGAACTCCTTGATCGACTGGAGCACCAGCCGCGGTCCCGCGCCGTCCGCCGGGCGGGTTGCGGGGACGAGGCTCTGGTTGACTGTCGCGTTCCGGGTGCCGAAGCGGACGAAGTCGCTCTCGGACAGCAGGCGTTCGTACTCGTCGACGGTCAGCCGGTAGCGGGCGTCGAGGTGCGCCTCGATGCCCATCTCCTTCAGCCGCGTCGCGCCGTCCGGTGTCACCACGCCGCTGTAGAACTCCGAGCAGCAGCCGGAGCCGTAGGAGAAGCAGCCGATCCGCTGCGGGCTGTCGAAGCCACCGTTGCACACGGTGCTCGCCAGCGACAGGAACACCGTGGCGCCCATGATGTTGCCGACGCGGCGGCAGTACGTCAGTCCGGGCGCCACCCGGCGCTCGAAGTCCTCGGCGATCTCGGTGCCCCTGGCCTTGGCGATCTTGCGCATCATCGTGCGGTGGGCGCCCTTGACCATCCCGCCGAACGGCGTGTGGAAGGCGAGATACTGGAAGGAGCCGCGGTAGTCGGCGCCCTCGACCTTGCGCTCGTAGGCCCGGTAGGCCTGTTCGCAGCAGTCCAGGTAGGACATCAGCGACAGGTCCACGTCGCCGGACTCGCTGTCGGGTGCGGGGCGGCAGGTGTCCATGACCTCGTAGCCGTAGTAGCCGCTGGCGCCCACATCGAGCTGGAACACGTGGGGGACGTCGCTGACCAGCATGGCCACGGCGCCGGCGCCGCCGCTGGGTTCGGCGTAGGACCAGTCCTGGGCCGAGGCGTCGGCACCGTCCTCGAGGAGGTAGCGCGAGATGTCGGTGGCGAGGACCAGTGCCTTGGCTCCCGGTGAGGTCTGGGACAGGATGAAGTTGCAGGCCATCTGCAGTCCGGCGGTGCCCGCGTAGCAGGCCTGCTTGAGCTCGAACATACGGCAGTTGCGGCTGAGGCCGAGCTGGTCGTGGAGGTAGGCGCTCACGGACTTCGAGAAGTCGATGCCCGACTCGGTGCAGGTGATCAGCAGCTCGATGCGGTCCCTGCCCTCGGGGCTCATGCGGTCGAGGAGGGGGCGGGCCGCGTTGGCGCCGAAGGTCACCGGGTCCTCGAAGGGGAGGGCGACCGTCTTTTCCTGCATCAGCAGGTTGTCCAGCCGCTTGGGGTCGAGTCCCCGACGCTGCGCCAGTTGGGCGACGTCGAGCACTGCCGAGCCGCCGAACACGTTCATCGCTTCGATTCCGACGCGGGACATGACCTTTACGCTCTCCGTGATTCGTACGTGCTCATGCACAGTGCCGTGTTGATGCCGCCGAAGCCAAGGCTCAGACTCAGGCAGTGGCGCACCTCCGCCTCGACGGCCTCGCCGCGCACCCAGCGCAGGGAGTCGTCGACCGGGTCGTCGAGGTTGCGGGTGGGGTGCAGCCGGCCGTGCCGCATCTGCAGCAGCGTGGCGACCGCCTCCACCGCGCCAGCGGCGCTGAGTCCGTGGCCGGTGATCGACTTGGTGGCGTTGACGGCGGCGCGGGTGAGCCCGCTCGCCCGCAGCGCCTGGGCCTCGGTGCGGTCGCCGACGGGCGACGCGGTGCCGTGCGGGTTGACGTAGTCGATGTCCGCTGCGGCGAGCCCCGCGTTGCCGAGGGCCTGCCGGATCGCCCGGACCTCGCCCTCAAGCGAGGGGTTGGGGCCGCGGTTGCCGTCGAGCTGCACCGACCAACCCGCCAGTCGCGCGTAGGGGGCGTGCTCGCGCGGTGGGCGCGCGCCGCGGCGTTCGACGACGAGTGCCGCGCATGCCTCGCCGAACACGAAGCCGTTGTGTGCCGTGTCGAAGGGGCGGCAGGCCGCTTCGGGGGCGTCGGCGCAGTCCATGGGTGCCATGGCACCCATGGACTGCAGTCCCAGGAGTTCCCAGTACGACAGGTCCGCCAGGGCGCCGAGGGCGATGCAGACGTCGACCCGGCCGGACGCGACGGCCTCGGCCGCCTCGATGATGGCGAGCTGGCCGGAGGCCGAGGCGCCGCCGACTGTGTGGGCCAGGCCGCGGATGCCGAAGACTGCCGTGGCCAGGGCACACAGGTCGGTGTCCAGGTAGGACATGCCGTAGCCGGGCCTGAGGAAGCGTGGCTTGGCGCGGTGCCTGTCGTGGGCCTGCACCAGTTCGCGCTGCTGCACGTTGCTGCCGCCGACGATGAGGCCGACGCGGGAGGCGTCGGCCTCGTCGAGACCGGCCTCCGTCCAGGCTTCCTCCAGGGTGGCCAGGGCCACCTGGGCCGTGAGGGACGCGGTGCGCAGATCGCGGGCGGCCACCCGGGCGGGCGGGGCGAGCGAAGGGATCTCCGCGCCCACGAACCGGCTGTCGAGCTGCCGGCCGGGGCGCCGCAGCACGGCGAAGCGGTGGTCCCCGGCGAACAGCGCTCGCGTGAACTGCTCCTTGCCCTGCCCGACGGCCGTGGTGACGCCCAGCCCGGTCACCACGATCTCGGCGACGTCACGCACGCTTCTGGGCCCTCACGGAGGTCTTCTCGCTCAGGTGCTGCGCGAGTTCGCCCAGGTTCTGCGGGCCGAACGTATCGACCAGGGGTATCTCCAGGTCCAGCCGCTCCAGGACGAGCATGACGATCTCCGCCCGGTCCATAGAGTTCGCGCCGAGCCCCTCCAGCGAGTTGGACTCCGTGAAGGCGTGGCCCTCCAGCTCGGGCAGGACCTCCACGATCGCCTCGGTGATCAGGGGCAGGATCTCTTCGCTTCTCATCTTCACCATCACTTGCCTCATGCCGCCGGGTCGCGGCGGGTTGTCAGTCAGAACTCCATGTCCCGCGCCACGGCGCGGAGTGCGGCCAGGTCGGCCCCGGGACTGGTCACGATCTTCAGCAGCAGCCGTTCGTAGAGCGCTGCCATCGTCCGCGCGGTCCTCCTGGCGAACAGGTCGGTGCTGTACTCCAGGTGGCCGTGCAGCCCGGCGGGCGTCTCGCGCAGCACAAGGTTGAGGTCGAACTTCGCCGGCCCGTCGCCCGAGCGCACGGGCAGCGTGGCGAGGTCCGGGCCGGTACTGTGGCGTGGCGCCGGGGTGGGAGCCGGGATGAGATTGAACATCACCTGGAACAGCGGCGAGCAGGCGGGGTCCGGGTCCGCCGCCAGCGCCTCGGAGAGGGCGGCGAACGGGACGTCCTTGTGCTCGTGGCCCTCGGCGGTGACCCGCTTGGCCTGCTCCAGCACCTCGTCGAAAGTCCGGCCGGGTGCCACGTCCAGGCGCATCACCAGCACGTTGACGAAGTAGCCCACGAGGCGTTCCAGGTCGGGGTGCGGGCGGTTGGTCACCGGGGAGCCGATGGCCAGCTCGCGGTCCTCGGTGTACATGCCGAGGAGCACGCCGAACGCGGACAGCAGGGTCATGTAGAGGGTGACGCCGCGTTCCTGGCTGTGCCGCTGGAGCTGCCCCAGGAGTTCGGCGGGGACCGTCACCTCGACCGTCGATCCCTGGTGGGACTTGACTGGGCCGCGTCGGTAGTCGGTGCGCAGCGACACGCAGGCGGGGAGGCCGGCGAGCTGCCGCCGCCAGTAGGCCGTCTGGCGGTCGAGCTCGGCCGGGCCCACCGCCTCGTGCTGCCAGTGGGCGAAGTCGGCGTACCGCAGCGGCAGTTCGGGCAGTTCCGGCTCGTCGCCGCGGGCCAGGGCGGTGTACGCGGCGTTGAGTTCCGCGAGGAGGATGCCGGTGGACCAGCCGTCGAAGATGCCCCAGGGGCGGGTGACGACGGCCACGTGCTCGTACTCGGAAAGGGCCAGCAGGTGGACGTGCAGCATGCACCGGTCGGCCGGGGAGAACGGCCGCGCCCGTTCCGCGCGCAGCAGCTCGGCGACCGCGGCGTCCCCGTCGACCTGCTCCACGACGACGGCGAACCCACTGTCATCGTTGACCCGCTGTATGTAGGTGTCGCTGTGGGCGTGGTAGCTGGTGCGCAGCACCGCGTGCCGTTCGACGAGCAGTTCGAAGGCGCGCGCGTACGCCCGGCGGTCCAGCCTGCCGACGATGCGGTAGGCCATCTGCACGTTGTCGTAGGCGGAGCCCAGGTTGTCGTGCCGGTTGAGGAACCACAGCTCTCGCTGCTGCAGCGACAGCGGCGCCTCGGGGCCGGTTCCGCTGCGCGGCAGCGGCGCCAGGGCGGGTGTGGCGGGAAGCTGCTCCTGCCAATCCAGGGTCGTGGCCATCTCCGCCACGGTGGCGCCGCCGAGGATCAGTTGCAGCGGCAGGTCGCGGCCGGTCTCCTGCTTGACCCGGACGGTCAGCCGGGTGGCGAGCAGGGAGTGGCCTCCCAGGTCGAAGAAGCCGTCCTGGAGGCCCACCCGGCTTAGGCCGAGGACGTCCGCGACGAGCCGGCACAGTTCGTGCTCGGCTTCGGTGCGCGGTGCGACGTACGACTCCCTGGCCACGTCGGCCTCGTCCGGAGCGGGCAGCGCCTTCTTGTCGACCTTGCCGTTGGGCGTGACCGGGAGTTCCTCCAGGGCCACGAACACGCTCGGCACCATGTAGTCGGGCACCTTGGCCGACAGGTGCTCCTTGAGCACGCGGGCCAGCGCCTGGCTCGTCCGGCCGATCTGCGGCGTGTTGGCCAGATGGGAGCGGCGGTACGAGGCTCGGGCCCGGACGCGCGGCAGCTCGCCCTTGCCGAGGACCAGGTCGAGGCCGTCGGGGCGGTCCTGGGACCAGGTGGCGGCCACGCGGTAGCCGAGGTCATCGGCGTACCGCAGGGTCTCTTCGAGCTCCCGCACCGCCGCGGCGGCCGTCGCGGACAGCCGTACGCCGGCGGGCAGCGGCTCCACCTGGTGTGCGGCGGACCAGCGGGCGAGGCCCTCGGCGACGGCGACGTCGTCCGCGATGCGCGGGTTGGCCAGGCCGACGACGCCGAACCGTTCGGGGGCGCCGTTCTCCAGCAGCGTCCGCAGTGCCGCGGGGGTGTCGGCCTCCAGCCAGGTGGGCGGCTCGGCCGGGGCCGACTCGCCCTTGGTCAGCACCACGTCGTAGCGGTAGCTGAGCATCTCGTTCTCGCCGAGTCCGCGCTTCACCCGGAGGTCGATCGCGCCGATCTCGGGGAAGCGTTCGCCGAGGCCGGCGAAGAAAGTGGGGCTCACCAGGAGTTCGCCGTCCTGTCGGCGGCGGCGCCGCACCTGCTCGGCCAGCGCGGCGGCGGAGAGGCGCACCGGGGTCCGGCTGCGTTCCACCGCGCAGGCGTGGGCGGAGAACAGGTCGAGGTTGCGCACGTCGCCGACGAGGATGTGCCCGCCGTCCTCGACGAGCGGCAGGATCCGGGCGATGGCCTCTTGCAGGTACTGCCGGTTGGGGAAGTACTGCACGACGGAGTTGAGGACGACCGTGTCGAACCGCATGCCGGCCAGTGCTGTCACGGACAAGGCGTCGCCCTGGGCGAGCGTGACGTGAGACCAGCCGCGCCGCCGCACTCCTGCACCCACTCCGGCGAGCGCGGACGCCGAGATGTCCACGGCGTGCACCGCCTCGCAGGCGTCGGCGTAGCGATACAGCAGCAGACCGGTGCCGCAGCCGATCTCCAGCAGCCGCTTGGGGCGTAGCTCCTGGATCAGGCCGACGGTGCCGTCGATCCACTCGCGCATCTCGGGCTCGGGGATGGGCTCGCCGGTGTAGCTGCTATTCCAGCCGACGATGTTCAGCTCGGCCGCGCCGTCGGCGGCTTCGGCGTACTGGTCCTCGAAGAGCCGCTGCCACTGGTCGAGCTGCTCGGCGTTCTGCTCCTCGGCGGCGGTGTCCAGCCATGCGTCCGTCGGGCGCACATAGGCGATCAGCTTGCCGCCGTCGCCGTGGGCCTGGGTGGTGACCACGGCGCTGTGCACCGCGGGGTGGGTGTGCAGCGCGCTCTCGATCTCGCCGAGTTCGATGCGAAAGCCGCGCACCTTCACCTGGTCGTCGACGCGGCCGACGAACTCCAGGGTGCCGTCCGGGAGTCGGCGCACCAGGTCGCCGGTGCGGTACAGCCGCGCGCCGGGAGCGGTGTCGAACGGGTCGGGGACGAACCGTTCGGCGGTCAGCTCCCGATTGTCCAGGTAGCCGCGTGCCACGCCGGCGCCGCCGACGCACAGTTCGCCGACCACTCCGCAGGGCACCAGCCGCATCCGGTCATCGGTGACATGGGCGGTCGACTGCACGATGGGCCTGCCGATCGGGATGACCGCGTCCTCGGCGAGGTCCCGGGGGATCACATGGCAGGTCGAGGCGATGCTGTTCTCGGTGGGGCCGTAGGCGTTGACGACCGTCAGGCCGGGGTGGGCGGCGTACAGCGCGCGCACGTCCTTGGCAGAGAACACCTCGCCGCCCACCCCGAGGTAGGTCAGCGGCAGCCGCCGGTGCCGGGACGCCTCGGTGAACGCGGGCAGGAACGCGGCCGACAGGGCCAGCATCGTGACCCCGGACCGCTCGATGCGGTCGAGGAGCTGGACGACGTCCTTGGAGTCGCCGTCGTGCAGCACCAGCCGGGCGCCGTTCAGCAGCGGGCCGAGCACTTCCTGGGAGCCCACGTCGAAGGAAATCGACGAGTGGTGGAGGACCACCGTGCGCTCGTCGGTCGGGAAGTAATCGCGGTTGCGCACCAGCCGGACCACACCGCGCTGTTCCACCAGGACGCCCTTGGGCCGCCCCGTGGAACCCGAGGTGAAGATCACGTAGGCGAGGTGCTCGGGGGTGGTGCCCACCTCGGCGCGGGACGGGTCGGTCTCGGGCCGGCCGGCGAGCACCTTGGTGCCGTCCCCGGCCGGCTCCCCGGTGTCGAGGTGCACCACCTGGTCGGCGCCATCGAGCAGCGCGGCGGGCAGGTGGGACTGGCTGAGCACGATACGGGCGCCGGAGTCGCGAAGGATCGTGCGGACGCGCTCCTCCGGGTAGCCCGGGTCGATCGGCACATAGGCGCCGCCCGCCTTGAGGATGCCGAGCAGGCCGGTCACCGTCTCCAGGGACCGCTCCGCGCACAGGCCGACGAGCGTGTCGGGGCCGACGCCCTGCTCGCGCAGGTAGTGCGCCACGCGGTTGGCCCGGGCGTTGGTTTCGGCGTACGTCAGGGTCCGGGAGCCGTGCTCGACGGCGACCGCGTCCGGCCGTAGCCGCACCTGTTCCTCGAACAGGTCGGCCAGGCAGCGGTCGTGCGGGTACGGCCGGTCCGTGTCGTTCCAGTCGGTCAGCAGCCGCGAGCGCTCCGGGGCGGGCAGGATGTCGATGGCCAAGGCCTGGGTGTCCGCCCCGTCGTCGGTGGCGAGGGCCGACACGATGGCGGACACGGCGGCCTCGACGTAGTCGATGAGCGCCTCGACCGAGATCGAGGCGTCGGCCTGGGCGTTGAGGGAGAGTTCAGCGCCGGTGTCGTCGACGGACAGGCCCACCGGGTAGTTGGTGCGGTCAACCGAGCCGAGCCAGCGCACGCCCTGGGCCTGGGCACCGGGCATGCCGGCGTCGTCCTGTCCCGGCTCGAAGTGGCGGAAGTTGAGCATCGAGCTGAAAAGCGGGACGTCGCCATCCAGGCCGCTGCAGCGCTGTGCCAGGATCAGCGAGCTCTGCTCGTGGGCGATCAGCTCCTTCAGTGCGGTGTCGATGTTGGACACCAGCTCCCGGACGCTCTTGCCGGCCAGCCGGACGCGCAGGGGCAGGGTGTTGATGAAGTTGCCCAGCATCCGCTCCACGCCCGGCACGCCCTGCAAACGGCCGGACAGGACCGTGCCGAAGACCACGTCGTCGCGTCCGCTGCACACGGCCACCACGACGGACCAGGCCGCGTGGAACAGCGTGGCGGGGCTGATGCGCAGCCGCTGCGCCTCGGCGCGCAGGTCGCGGGTGAGGCCCGGGGGCAGCGAGCGGCGCAGTTCGCGCACGCCGCGCCCGTCGCCGCGGACGTCGGTCAGGCCGAACGGCGTCGTCGGCTCGGTCACGTCCGCGAGCCGGTCCCGGAAAAACGCCTCCGCCTCGCCCGCGGCCAGCTGGTGCAGCGTGTGAGCGACGAAGTCCCGGTACGGGGCCGGCGGCGCGAGTCGCTCCAGGCGTCCCGACATGTGGGTGACCAGCTCTTCGAGGATCAGCCGCAGCGAGGTGGCGTCCTCGATGAGGTGGTGGGCGCTCAGCAGCAGGAAGCGGCGGGTGGAGTGCGGGTCCTCTGCGATCACCAGGTCCAGCAGTGGCGCGTTGCCGAGCGTCATCCGCCCCGGGCGCTCCAGAAGGGCCCGGGCCTGGGACTCGGCGTCGGCGGCGGGGTCGAGCGTGCGGCGCCGCACGCGCAGGCGAGCCTCGCGGTGGACCACCTGGACGGGTTCGGGCAGGCCGGCGGTGAGCACGGCGGTGCGCATCACGTCGTGGCGGTCGATCAGCGACTGCAGGGCGGCGACGAACCGGTCGCTCGTCTCCTCGTCCTCGGCGGCGAGCAGGATCGGGATGACGTAGGGATCGTTGTCCGGATCGATCAGGTGGTGGAAGAGGATGCCCTCCTGCGACGGGACGAGCGGGTAGATGTCCCGCACGTTCGGGGCGCCGCCCGGCACCGTCGCCACGACCGCGTCGATCTGCTCCTGAGTGAGGTCGACGAGGGGCAGCATGTCCGGGGTGATGCGCGCGCACCGCTCCGGTATGCGGTTCGGCGGGACGGTGAAGGCGGTACCGGTCCCCGCCGCGTCGATCTCCTGTGCCAGGCGGGCCAGTGTGGGGGCGTTGAACACCGAGCGCACGGTGACGTCGAGGCCGCGTGCCTTGAGGCGGGCGATCAGGACGGTGATCAGCAGCGAGTGGCCGCCGAGCGCGAAGAAGTTCTCCTGGGCGCCGATGCGCACCTGGTCGAAGCCGAGCAGCTCGGCCCAGATCTCTGCAAGCACCTGCTCCGTGCCGGGGCGCGGGGCGACGTAGGCGTGCTGGGCGTAGGCGTCGATGCCGGGGGCGGGCAGGGCCTTGCGGTCGAGCTTGCCGTTGGACGTGACCGGGAGGGTCTCCAGGGTGACGAAGGCGCTGGGCACCATGTACTGCGGCAGGGTGCGTTCCAGGTGGGCGGCGAGTTCGTCACGGCCGGCGGCGGCCGCGCCGTCGGCGACGACATAGGCGACCAGTTGCTGGTTGCCCGGCTGGTCCTCCCGGACGACGACGGCACAGGAGCGCGCCGCGGGGTGCTGCGCCAGCCGGTGTTCGATCTCGCCGAGTTCGATGCGGAACCCGCGGAGTTTGACCTGGTCGTCGACGCGCCCGAGGAACTCCAGGCTGCCGTCGGCGAGCCTGCGCACCAGGTCTCCGGTCTGGTACATGCGGGCGTCCGGCTCGTCACCGAACGGGTTCGGCACGAACCGCTCGCGGGTGAGGTCGGGATTGTTGAGGTAGCCGCGGGCCAGGCCATCGCCGGCGATGTACAGCTGGCCGACGCATCCGATGCCCTGCGGCTCCAGGGCCTCGTTGAGGACGTGGAGCTGGATGTTCTGGATCGGCCGGCCGATGGGGACGGTGTGCAGCGGCCGATCGTCGGGGCAGGTCCAGTGGCTGACGTCGATGGCCGCTTCCGTCGGCCCGTACAGGTTGTGCAGCGGTGCCGTGTGGCGGGCGTAGTGGCGGGCGCACAGGTCGGCGGGCAGGGCCTCGCCGCTGCAGAAGACCTGGCGGACGGAGGTGCAGTCGGCCCAGCCCGCCTCGTCGACGACCGAGCGGAGCATGGACGGCACGAAGTGCAGCGTCGTCACGCCGGTCCGCCGGATGAGCGAGACCAGGTGGTCGGGGTCCTTGTGGCCCTCCGGCTCGGCGACGACCAGACGGGCGCCGGCAATGAGCGGCCAGAAGAACTCCCAAACGGAGACGTCGAAGGTGAACGGCGTCTTCTGGAGCACCACGTCGTCGGGCCCGAGCCGGTACTCGTTCTGCATCCACTCGATGCGGTTGACCACCGCCCGATGCTCGACCATGACGCCCTTGGGGCGGCCGGTGGAGCCCGAGGTGTAGATGACGTACGCCAGGTGGCGGGGGCCGGCCGCGACGGGCTCGGCGACGGGCACCTCGCCGTCGGCGCCGGGTATCCGGCCGTCGGTGTCGAGGGGGAGCAAATGGCGGACGCCGGCCGGGGACTGGGCGGCCAGGTGCGGCTGGGTCAGGACGACCTCGACGCCGGAGCTCTCGACGACGTACGCGGTGCGTTCGGCCGGGTGAGTCGGCTCCAGCGGCAGATAGGCGCCTCCGGCCTTGAGGATGCCGAGGATCGCGGCGACCATCTCGGCGGAGCGCTCCATGTACAGGCCGACGACGGTGTCCGGGCCGACGCCGTGGCGGCGCAGGGCGTGGGCGACGCGGTCGGCCCGCGTGTCCAGTTCGCGGTAGCTCCACTCGCGGTCGCCGAAGACCACGGCGGTGCGCTTGGGGTGGCGCGCCACCGCCTGCTCGACCAGCTCGTGCAGGCAGCGGTCGTTCGAGTAGGGACGCCGGGTGTCGTTCCAGGCGACGAGCACCTGGTGCCGCTCGGCCTCGTCGAACATGCCGAGCCGGGAGATCCGCTCCCCCGGGTCGTCGGCGACCGCGGCGAGCAGCCGGGTGTAGTGGCCGACGAAGCGCTGGATCGTGGCGCGCTCGAACAGGCTGATGTTGTACTCGACGGCGCCGACCAGGCCGTCCGGTGTCTCGCGCAGGTCGAGGGTGGCGTCGAACTTGGTGATGTCGAAGTCGAACTCGACCAGCGACACCTCGAGTTCGCCGAGCCGGACGTCCCGCTCGGTCTGCCGCTCCTGGAGCACGAACATCGTCTGAAAGACCGGCGAGTGGCTGAGGCTGCGTTCCAGGCGCAGTGCGTCGACCACGGCCTCGAAGGGCACGTCCTGGTGGTCGTAGGCCTGCAGCGCGGTCTCCTTGACCCGGGCGAGCAGCTCGGCGAACGTCGGATCGCCCGCCAGGTCGGTGCGCATGACGAGGGTGTTGGCGAAGAACCCGATGAGTCCCTCGGCCTCCAGGCGCTTGCGGCCCGAGACGGGGGTGCCGACGGTGATGTCGGTCTGGCCGCTGTAGCGGTGCAGCACGATCAGGTAGACGGCGAGCAGCGTCATGTACAGGGTGACGTCGTGCCGCTCGCTGAGTACCTGGAGCCGCCGCAGCAGGTCCGGCGGGCAGCTGAACCGCTCGTGGGCGCCCTGGTAGGTCTTCGTCTCCGGGCGCGGCCGGTCGGCCGGGAGGGTCAGGCGGGCGTCGACGCCGTCCAGGCGCTGCTTCCAGTAGCCGACCTGGCGTTCCTGCACCTCGTCGACGAGCCACTGGCGCTGCCACTCGGCGTAGTCCGCGTACTGGACGGGCAGCGGCTCCAGCGGGGACGGCCGGCCGGCGGAGTACGCCTCGTACAGGGCGACCAGGTCGCGGAAGAAGACGCCGAGCGACCAGCCGTCGGAGACGCTGTGGTGCATGGTGACCATCAGGACGTGCTCCCGCTCCGCCTGGCGCAGCAGCCTCGTCCTGATCAGGCAGTCGCGCTCCAGGTCGAAGGGGGCCACCGCCTCCCGCTCGCAGATGGACCGCAGGTGCGCGGGGTCAGCCGCCTTCTCGTAGGGAACGGAGAATTCGGCGCCGTCACCGATGTGCTGGTAGGGCACGCCGTCGCGGTCGACGAACCGGGTGCGCAGCACCTCGTGCCGCCGGACGATCTCCTCCAGGGCGCGTTGCAGCGCCGGACGGTCGAGCGGGCCGAGCAGCCGCAGCGCCATCGGGATGTTGTAGTACGCGCTGGTTCCGTCCAGCTGGGCGAGGAACCACAGGCGCTGCTGGGCGTAGGACAGCCGCACGGGCTCGTCCGCGGAGCGGGCGGCGGGCGGGATGGTGTCGAGCGCGGAGAGGTCGACGCCCTGCTGCTCGAGCAGCGCCCGCAGGGCGCGCTGCCGCTTGGCGGGCAGCGACCTGATCTTCCGGATCAGGTCCTGCGCGCTGTCTTCGTTCACGGTGGTCATCGTGGGCCCGGGCTCCTAGTTCTGGCTTTCCAGAGCGTCCAGCTCTTCGTCGCTCATACTCTCGATCAGTCCCAGGCTCTCCCGGATCCGATCCACATCGAACGGGTCCGCGCCCGCCCATACCGGAGCACATCGCTCCAGCTCAGCGGCCATGCCGGCGAGCGTCGGGCGTTCGAAGACGGCCTGGATGGGCAGCTCCGCGCCGGTCTGCTGCTTGAGCCGGTTGACCAGTCGGGTCACCAGGAGCGAATTGCCGCCCAGGGAGAAGAAGTTGCTGTCCACCGACAGCCGGGAGGCGTCCGTGCGCAGCAGTTCGGCCCAGACCTCGGCGACGGTCCGCTCCGCGTCGGTGCGGGGGGCGACCAGGCGCTCGCGGTGCTGCTGCCTGCTCTCGTGGGCGGGCAGGGCGCGGCGGTCGAGTTTGCCGTTCGGGGTCAGCGGCAGTGCGTCCAGCAGGACGTGCGCGGCGGGCAGCATGTACTCGGGCAGGGCGTCGCGCAGGGCGGCCTGGACGTCGGCCAGCAGCGCGGCCTGTCCGGACCAGCGGGGTTCGGCCGGGGCGGCCGGTTCCGCGGGGCGCTCGTCGTCCTCGCGTACGGCGTAGACGTTGTAGAGCGGGGTGTTCCGCAGGAGCCGGTTGTCCTGCTCGCTCACCACGGTGAAGCCGAGGGCCCTGAGCAGGGTCTCCACCTTCTCCAACTGGCCGTCGACGTCGTGGAGTTCTACGACGAGCTGGCGGATCCTGGGCCAGTCGCGCCAGTGGATGCCCTTGAGCACCTCGTACTCGGCGTTCTCGACGTCGATCTTCAGCAGGTCGACGCGGTCGATGCCCTGCTCGGCGATGACCTCCGAGAGCGTCCGCAGCCGGCAGGTGAACTGCTCGCTGTCGAGGCGGGCGTCGACGACCTCGTCGACCAGTTCGTCGCCGGCGACGGCACCGTCCTGCGTCAGCTCCTCCTGGTTGCGCAGGTAGGACCGGACCATCTCGTGCGCCTGCTCGGCGGTGGTGCGGCTGCTGGAGATGACGGTGTTGTGCCGGTAGAAGGTGAAGGTCTCCTCCTTGGCCTCGGCGGCGAGACCGCAGTCGAACACCGTGGCGTCGAGCCCGTGCAGGGCGACGTTGCGCCGCAGCGAGTCGAACACCGGCGGGATCGGCTCGAAGGCGTAGATCCGGGCACCGGGGCAGCGCAGGCCCGCGAACAGCGTGAACAGGCCGATGTTGGCGCCCACGTCGACGATGCAGTCGCCGTCGCGCAGGGTGATGCCGTTCCTGAGGTACTCGAGGTTGGTGAAGATCTCCTCGTAGACGAAGTCGGTCTCGCTGCGGTTCTGCTGGAAGACCGTCACGCCGTTGGGCAGTTCGTACGTCCGCTCCAGTGCCTCCGGCTCATCGCGGGCGATCCGGACCAGCTCGCGGACCGCGTGGGCGTGCCGCGCCGAGGGCACCAGGTAGGACACGAGCCGCTTGTCGTGCTCACCGTAGTCCCGGACGACTACGCGGGCGTCGTCGATGCCCGGGTGCGCGCCGAGCCTGGCCTCGATCTCGCCCGGTTCGATGCGGAAGCCGCGCACCTTGACCTGGTCGTCGTTGCGTCCCAGGTATTCTAGGGTGCCGTCGGGCTGGATGCGGGCCAGGTCGCCGGTGCGGTACATGCGGGCGCCGGGTTCCGGGCTGAACGGGTCGTCGAGGAAGCGCTCGGCGGTCAGTTCGGGGCGGTTGAGGTAGCCGCGCGCCACTCCCGCGCCGCCGACGTACAGCTCGCCGATGGCACCGATCGGCGCCGGTCGGCCGTGCCGATCGAGGACGTAGGTACGCAGGTCCGGAATGGGCTCGCCGATGGGGCTCACGGTGCTGTCGGCGTCGGCCTCGGTCAGCGGCCGGTGGGTGACGTGCACGGTGGTCTCGGTGATGCCGTACATGTTGACCAGGTCGGTGCGGCGGTTGACGGCGCGCCGCATCCAGGGCCGCAGCGAGGTGACGTCCAGCGCCTCGCCGCCGAAGACGACCGTGCGCAGCCGGTGCGGCGCCGGGTCCTCGCCCTGGGCGGCGATCAGCTGGCGGAACGCGCTGGGCGTCTGGTTGAGCACGGTGACGCCGGACTCGCACAGCAGCCGGTAGAAGTCCTTCGGGCTGCGCGTCGTCGCCTGCGGCACGATCACCAGGCGGCCGCCGTGCAGCAGCGCGCCCCAGATCTCCCAGACGGAGAAGTCGAACGCGAAGGAGTGGAACAGCGTCCACACGTCGTCGCCGTCGAAGTGGAACCACGGCTCGGTCGCGGTGAACAGCCGCGTGACGTTGCGGTGTTCGACCATCACGCCCTTGGGTGTGCCGGTGGAGCCCGAGGTGTAGATGACGTATGCCAGGTGTGCGGGGGCGACGCCCACGGTGCCGGACGGCAGGCCGGTGTCAGGAAGCCCGCGCCAGAGGTCCTCGTCGGCCCGTACGTCGATCACGGGGATGCCGGGGGCTTCGAGCCCGTCGGGGAGCGGGCCGTCGACGAGCAGGGCTATCGGTGCACTGTCCGCCAGCAGGTACCGCAGCCGGTCCACCGGGGAGGCGGGGTCCAGCGGCACGTACGCGCCGCCGGCCTTCAGCACCGCCAGCAGGGCCACGACGATCTGCTCGCTGCGCGGCAGGCAGAGGGCGACGAGGACGTCGGGGCCGACGCCCAGCTCGCGCAGATGGCGGGCGAGCCTGTTGGCCCGCGCGTTCAGCTCCCGGTAGCTGAGGGTGGTGCCGTCGTGGGAGAGCGCGACGGCCTCGGGTGTGGCGGCCGCGGTCTCCTGGAACCACTCGTGCAGGCAGCGGTCGACCGCGGCCGCGCGCGGCAGCCGGTCGCCGTCGTCGAGCAGTCGGCGGCGCAGCGCCTCGGGGAGGACGGGGACCTCCAGCGCGGAGCACGGCTGTTCGTCGGCCAGCGCGTCCATGACGCCCGCCATGGCGGTCTCCAGGTAGGTGATGACCAGGTCGGCGTCCTGAGCGCGGTCGATCTGGGCGTCGATCGAGAAGGAGTGGCCCAGGTCGTCGACCGACATGGCGACGGGGTAGTTGCTGCGCTCGATCACCCCGGCCGGCGAGGTGACGCCCACGCGCTCCAGCTCGGCCTCGTCGATACGGTCCGTGGACTCCAGATGCCGGAAGTTGAAGATCGCGTTGAACAGCGGGGTGTCGCGCGGGACTCCGCTGTGCCGGTGGATGGCGGCCAGCGGGGTCTGCTCGTGGCGTACCAGTTCGCGCAGCGCCCGGTCGGTCTCGTCGACCAGGTCGCGGACGTCCCGCCCGGTCAAGTCGATGCGCACGGGCAGCGTGTTGATGAAGTTGCCCAGCATCCGCTCGATGCCCCGCGGGCCCTGGAGCCGGCCGGACATCACAGTGCCGAAGACGACGTCGTCCCGTCCGGCGCAGGCCGCCACGACCAGGGCCCAGCCCGCGTGGAACAGCGTGGCCGGACTGACTCTCAGCTCCTTGGCGCGGGCCCGGACGCGCCGGCCCAGCTCCGGGTCGAGCGGCCTGCGCAGGTCGAGGACCCGGCGGCCGTCGCCGTGCACGTCCTGGAGTCCGAACAGGACGGTGGGCTCGGTGACGTCGCTCAGCCGGGCCCCGAAGTACGCCTCGGTGTCGAGCGTGCGGGCCCGGTGCGCGGTGTGGGCGATGAAGTCGCGGTACGGCACCGGCTCGGGCAATTCGGCCTGCCGGCCGGTGAGGTGGGCGACCAGTTCCCTGAACAGGAAGCCCAGCGAGGTGGCGTCGTCTATGAGGTGGTGCAGGTTGAGGACGGCGTGCCACTGACCGCTGTCCGGGTCCTGGATCGCGCGCAGCCGGATCAGCGGCGCCCGGTCCAGGCGCATCGCCTGGCCCTGGGCGAGGATCTCCTGGATTTCGTCCTGGACGGCGACGCCCGGGGTCGACTTCAGCTCGTTGATGCTGAGTTCGGCGTGGCGGACGACGACCTGGACGGGCTGCGACAGTCCCTTGGTCAGCACCGCGGTGCGCAGTACGTCGTGCCGGTCGACGACCGCCTGGAGGGCGCCCGCGAACCGGTCCAGGTGGTCCCGGCTCGCGAAGGAGAAGACGCCGGAGAGCACATAGGGGTCGCGGCCGCCCTCCTTGAGGTGGTGGAAGAGCATGCCTTCCTGGAGCGCCGCCAGCGGGTAGACGTCCTGGAGGTTGGCGGCGCCGCCGGGCACGGCGGCCACCACGGTGGCCAGCTCGTCCTCGGTCAGCTCCACCAGCGGCAGCATGTCGGGGGTGACCCGGGTGCAGCCTTCGGGGATGCCGCCCTCGGGGACGGTGAACGCCTCGCCCTCGGGGGCCTGTTCGATGACGGAGGCCAGCTCGGCGAGCGAGGCGGCGGCAAAGACCGCGGAGAGATCGCAGTGCAGGCCGGCGGCCCGCAGCCGTGCGGTGAGCTTGGGGATGAGCAGTGAATGGCCGCCCAGCGCGAAGAGGTTGTCTCGGACGCTGATGCGGTCGGCGTCGAAGCCGAGCAGGTCGGCGCAGGCGGCGAGCAGGGTCCGCTCGGTGGCGGTGCGCGGGGCGACGTACTCACGGACGGCGTACGCGGTGGTGTCCGGGGCGGGCAGCGCCTTGCGGTCGAGCTTGCCGTTGGGGCTGAAGGGAAGTGCGTCGAGCCGGACGAGGGCGCTGGGGACCATGTGCTCCGGCAGTGCCTGCCGGAGGTGGCCGACCAGTTCGTCGTGCAGCTCCGGGGTGAGTGTCCCGTCGTCGGGGCCGAGGACGACGTACCCGACGAGCACGTCCTCGCGAGCCACGACGGCGCAGGCGCGCACGCGCGGATCCTGGCCGAGCCGAGCCTCGATCTCGCCGAGTTCGATGCGGAAGCCGCGCAGCTTCACCTGGTTGTCGATGCGGCCGAGGAACTCCAGGACGCCGTCGGGGCGGCGGCGCACCAGGTCGCCGGTGCGGTACATGCGGGCGCCGGGTTCGTCGTCGAACGGGTTCGGCACGAAGCGTTCCCGGGTGAGGTCCGGGTTGTTGAGGTAGCCGCGGGCCAGGCCGACGCCGGCGATGTGCAGTTCGCCCGGGCAGCCCACGCCAGCCAGGCCGCCGGCGTCGTCGAGGACGTGGAGCTGGATGTTCTGGATCGGGCGGCCAACGGGGACGGTGCCGGATGTCTGGTCGGGCGGGCACGTCCAGTGGCTCACGTCGATGGCCGCTTCCGTCGGCCCGTACAGGTTGTGCAGCGGGGCGCGGTGCACGGCGTAGTGGCGCGGGGGCAGTTCCGGCGGCAGGGCCTCGCCGCTGCAGAAGACCTGGCGGACGGAGGTGCAGTCCGCCCAGCCGTCGTGCTCGACGATCAGCCGCAGCATGGATGGCACGAAGTGCAGCGTCGTCACCCCGGTCCGCCGGATGAGCGAGACCAGGTGGTCGGGGTCCTTGTGGCCCTCCGGCTCGGCGACGACCAGACGGGCGCCGCTGATCAGCGGCCAGACGAACTCCCAGACGGAGACGTCGAAGCTGAACGGCGTCTTCTGGAGCACCACGTCGTCGGGGCCGAGCCGGTACGCGTTCTGCATCCACTCGATGCGGTTGACCACCGCCCGGTGCTCGACCATGACGCCCTTGGGGCGGCCGGTGGAACCGGAGGTGTAGATGACGTAGGCGAGGTCGCCGGGGCCGGCCGCGGCGGGCTCGGCGACGGGCGGCAGCTCTGCTTCGGCGAGCAGACGGCCGTCGGTGTCGAGGTGGAGGATCTCGGATGCCTCGATGCCGACGTGGGGCTGACTCAGCACCAGTCGGGCGCCCGAGTCCGCCAGCATGTAGGCGAGGCGGGCCGCCGGGTAGCCCGGTTCGAGGGGCAGATAGGCGCCGCCGGCCTTCATGACCGCCCACAGGGCGATCACCATCTCCAGTGACCGCTCCATGCAGACGCCGACCACAGTGTCGGGGGTGACGCCGCGCCGACGCAGCTGGTCGGCGAGCTCGTCGGTGCGGGCGCCGAACTCGGCGTACGTCATGGTCCGGTCGCCGAACACCAGGGCGGTGCGGTCGGCGTGGCGCCGCACGGCGGCGGCCAGCAGGTCGGGCAGGCTCCGGTCGGCGGAGTACGGGGTCCGGGTGTCGTTCCACTCGACGAGCAGCCGCCGGCGCTCCTGGTCGGACAGGTGCGAGGCGTCGGCGAGCGCGCGCTCGGGTGCGGCCAGCAGCGCCTCGAGCAGCTGCGTGTAGTGGCGCAGGAACCGCTCGACGTCGGGTGCGGCGAAGCGGTGGGCGTCGTACTTCAGGTGCAGGGCGTAGTCGTCGGCGTTCTCGAAGACCTCGAGTTGGAGCTTGAACTCGCCTTCCTGGGAGATCTCCTCGAACCGCATGGCGCGGGCCAGGCCGAGGTCCAGGACCTCGTCGGCCACATGCATCATGCGCTTGTTCTGGAAGACGTAGGAGACCTGGAAGACCGGTGAGGTGGCGGGGTCGGTCTGCAGGTTCAGGTCCCGCACCATGCACGGGAACGGGTAGGCGGCGTGGTCGAGTCCGTCGGCGAGGACGAGGGACAGTTCGCGCAGGTGGTCGGTGAGGGGCAGGTCCTCGCGCGGGCCGAACCGCACCGGCACCATGTTGACGAAGTACCCGACCGAGTCGGCGAAGGCGAGGTCCGGGCGGCCCATCGAGGGCACGCCGACGACGAGGTCGCGCTCACCGCTGTAGCGGCGCAGCAGCAGCTGGTACACGCCGAGGAAGAACACCGCGGGCCGTACGCCGTTGGACGCGCACCACTGCCGCACGCGGGCGCTCGTGGTGCGGGGCAGGGTCAGGCGGATGGTCTCACCGGCGGGTGCGGTGCTCGGGGCCGGGCCGCGTTCGATGCCGAGGCGCAGGGTGGGCAGCGGGCCCTGAAGCGTCTTGGTCCAGAAGGCGCGGTGCCGCTCGCCCTCGGGGCCGGCGAGGAAGTCCTCCTCCCAGCGCACGAACGCGTCGTGGTTGTCCCGTGCGGGGCACGTCCAGCGGGTGCCGCTGCGCACGGCCTCGTAGGCGGAGATCAGGTCGCGCAGGAAGAGCGGCGTGGAGGCGCCGTCGAACACCAGGTGGTGGAAGACAAGCAGTACGACGGTGTCCGCGCCGTCGACCTCGAACACGTGCGCCCGCGCGAGCGGGTCCTCGGCCAGGTCGAACGGCGCCTTGGCCTGCCGGCGCGCCTCGGCGAGGAGTTCCTCGGCGGACCGGCCGGAGAGCCGCTCGTGCCGGAAGCCGGCCGGGCGGTCGGGCCGCGCCACCAGGTAGGGAGTGCCGTCCTCCGTCACGACCGCGCTGCACAGCAGGCTGTGGCGCGCGACGGCCAGCTCGAAGGCCTGGCGGAAGCGTGCGACGTCGAGCGGTGCGAGCAGGCGGAAGCAGACCGGGACGTTGTACACGCCGGAGTCCGGCTGCAGCCCGTGGAGGAGCCACAGACCCTTCTGCCCCTCGGACAGCAGGCGCCGCTCGGGCTCGGCCGTCGGCCGCTCGTAGAAGGCGAGCACGTCGTCCGCGGAGAAGACGCCTGCCTTGAAGCCTGCGAGTATCTGGTCCTCGTTCACGCGCGCGGTGCTTCCTTCATGAGTGCCTTGAGATCTTCGAGGGTGACGTGCCCCTCCCGGAATTGCTCCAGCGCCCTGGCCCTGGCGGCCCTCAGGCCATCGCCCTCGTCCGGGACGTCCGGACGCGAGGGGCCGGCCGCCGGTTCCCTCGTCTCGGGTGCGGATCCGGCCGAGTGCTTGGCCGCGAGCCTGGCGGCGAGGCGTTCGAGGGTGCCGCACTCCAGGATTTCGCGCGTTGACAGGTCCAGGCCGAGGTCGGCCCGGAGCCTGCGCTGGAGCCTCGACCACAGGATCGAGTCCACGCCGAAACCGTGCAGGTCCTTGTCCACCGGCAGTTCGGCGGCGTCGAGTCCGAGCGCTTCGGCGAAGAAACCGGCGAGGTCGCCGGTGAGGTCGCCGCCGGGGGCCTGCGTATCGGGCTGGTCCGAGGGTGCCGGGGCGGTCGGAGCGGCCTGATCGGCCGGGGCGGCCGGTGCCGCCGGGTCCTGCGGGAACCAGGTGCGGCCGATCCAGTACCGGTCGCGCAGGAAGGCGGAGCCCGGCAGCGGTACGAGCCGCCGGCTGCGCCCCTGGTGCAGTGCTCTCCACGGCACCTGGACCCCGGCGACCCACAGTCCGGCGAGCCGGTCGAGGTCGCCGTCCTGGAGCAGGGCCGTGAGGAAGGCTTCGCCGCGGACCCCGGACAGGACGGCCGGCAGCGGGTGGGCGCCGCTCTCGGCGTTGCCGTGGTAGACCGGCGTGGTGCAGGGCCGGCCGGGCTCGCCGACGTCCAGGAAGTGCGCGAGGGCGTCCCGCAGTTCGGCCCGAGAGCCGACCACGGCGGCGAACCGCTCGGGCAGGGCCTCACGGCCGGTCTGGAGGGCGTAGGCGAGGTCCGCCAGGTCCGTCGAGTCGTCGCGGTCCAGGAAGTCGAGCAGATGCCGGGCCGTGGCGCGCAGCCGCTCGGGCCCCTGGGCGGACAGCGGGATCAGCTGGGCCGCGGCGGGTTCGGCCGCCGGCTGCGGTGCCCGGGGCTCCGGGGCGGCCTCGATCACCAGGCTCACGTGACTGCCGCCCGCGCCCACGGAGTTGACGAGCGCGCGGCGGGGTGCCGGGCGGCCGGAGTCCGTGCCGTGCGGTCGGCGCGGATGCCATGCCGTCAGGCGCTCGCAGAGCTCCAGCGGGGTGTCGTCCCAGCGCAGGTTCGGGTTGGGCGCGCCGGCCGCCGCGAGCGGGGTCAGCTCGCCGTGCCGCAGCTGGAGGACGACCTTGGTGAGCTGGGCGATGCCGGAGGCGGCCTCGGGGTGGCCGAGGTTCGACTTCACCGAGCCGAGCACGACCGGTTCGGACACGCCGCCGAACACCTCGCGCAGGGCGCTGACCTCCACGGCGTCGCCGAGTGCGGACCCGTTGGCCGCCACCTCGACGTAGCCGATGGACTCCGGTGCCGCGCCCGCGCGCTCCAGGGCGCGACGCATCACGGCGACCTGGGTGCGGTGGCTGGGCGCCATGAAGCCGGCCCCGCGGCCTGCGTGCACGGAGGCGCTGCCCTTGATGACGGCGTGGACCGTGTCCCCGTCGCGCAGTGCCGCTGCCAGCGGCTTGAGCAGCACGGCGCCGACCGCCTCGGCGGGCAGATAGCCGTCGCCGTCGCGCAGGCTCCGGCTGCCCGGGTGGCTGCCGAGCATCTGGGCCTGGGACAAGGCGATGTACTTGTCCGGGTGAACCGTGAGGTTGACGCCGCCGACGATGGCGAGTTCGGCCTCGCCGCGCAGCAGGTCCGCGCAGGCGAGGTGGACGGCCTGGGCCGACGAGGAGCACATGCTGTCGACAGCGAGGCTTGGGCCCTCCAGGCCGAAGAAGTACGACACCCGGTTGGCGATCATGTTGTACGAGGTGGCCGAGGTCAGCGCCGCGCGGGCGGCGTCCGACTCCTCAGCCCGGTACATCTGGTACATCGAGCCGACGTAGACCCCGACCCGGCGCCGGTAGCGCCGCTCGATGGTCTCCTGCGTGACGCCGCTCTGTTCGAGCAGCTCCCACGCCGTCTCCAGGAATAGCCGCTGCTGCGGGTCCATCGTCTCGGCCTCGCGGGGCGAGATGCCGAAGAACAGCGGGTCGAACCGGTCGATCCCGTCGAGGAATCCGCCCCAGCGGCAGTAGCTGGTGCCCACCGCGTCCCGGTCGGCGTCGAACAGCGCGTCGTGGTCCCAGCGGTCGCCGGGCACCTCGGTGACGCAGTCCTTGCCGGAGCGGAGGTTGACCCAGAAGGCGTCGAGGTCCTCGGCCTGCGGGTAGCGGCCGGCGACGCTGATGATCGCGATGTCCTGGCCGGTTTCGGCGACAGGAGACGGGCTCGGGTCGACCGCGGTGTCCGCCACCGTGGCGGGCGCGGTCCGCGGTGCCTGCGGCCGGGGCGCGGGCGTCTCCCCGAACAGGTCCCGCAGCGCGTCCACGTGCCCGGCGACGAAGTGCCCGGCCAGTTCACGCACGGTCTGCAGCTCGAAGAAGAGCGTCTTGGACAGCGGGCCGAACGACTTCTCGAAGCCGGCGATCAGGTCGGTCGCCACGACCGAGTCCATGCCGTACCGCTCCAGCGGTGTGTCGGCGTCGAGACGGTCGGGGCCGAGCTTGAGGGCCGTGGCGATCCGCTGCCGGAGGTAGCGCACCGTCCGCTCCTCCAGACCGGCGGACCCGGCATCCGCCGCGGTCGGCTCGGCGGCCTGCGACCGCGGGCGCGCGGTGTCCTCACGCTCCGTCAGCCTGGGCAGCAGGGCGCTGCGCCGACCCGAGACGACCACGAGCCGCCCCTCGTCGAGGCCGTTGTCCTGCGCGGCGATGCCGACCCGCAGGGCGTGCAGCGCGCTGTCGGTGTCGAGCGGTGCGAGGTCCATCCGCCGGAGCTGCTCCTTGGTCACGTCGTTCACCTGCATGCCACCGTCCTCCCAGAGTGGCCAGTTGACGGAGAGGGTCGTACCGCTGCGCAGGCCGCGGCCGGCGAGACGGTTGCGACGGGCCGCGAACGCGTCCATGAAGGCGTTGCCCGCCGCGTAGTCGGCCTGGCCCGGGTTGCCGAAGGCGGCGCTGGTGGAGGAGAAGCATAGGAACAGCTCCAGCGGCTGGTCCTTGCTCGCCTCGTCCAGGTTCACCAGCCCGCGCACCTTGGGCGCGAGCACCCGCTCGGCGTCCTGCGGTGCCTTGCCGGCGAGGAGGCCGTCGCTGATCACGCCGGCGCTGTGCAGGATGCCGGTCAGCGGCCCGTGGACGTCCGTGACGCGGGCGATCAGCTCCTGGACCGCATGCGGGACGGTCACGTCCACCCGCTGGTGGTCCACCCGCAGCCCGGCCGCCCGCAGCTCGTCCAGCGCGCGCCGCCGGTCCGCGTCGAGCGGGGAGCGGCCGGTGAGGACCACGGTGGCGTGGTCGACCGACGAGGCGATCTCCCGTGCCGAGACGAGGCCCAGGGCTCCGGTGCCACCGGTGATCAGGTAGACGCCGCCGGTGCGCCAGGGGGCGGCGGCCGGGCGGGCGGGCGTCACCTCCGTGAGCCGCCTGACCTCGCGTCGGCCGTCCCGGTACCGGATCTCCGGTTCAGTGGGGTGGGCCGCCTCGGCGCGCAGGCGCGCGACGACCAGGTCCGGCGTGGCCCCGTCGAGGCAGTCGACGTACTGCGTGTGCAGGCGCGGGTTCTCCAGCCGTGCCGTCTTCAGCAGGCCGGTCAGGCCGGCGAAGCACGCCTGGCGGTCGGCGTCGCCGGGCTCGCCGACGACCACGACCTGGAGCAGCGCCTCGCAGCGCAGGCCGTGTTCGAGCATGCCGCGCAGCAGGCCGAGCAGGTGGCGGCTCACGCCGACGTACTGCTCGTCCAGCGCTCCGGTGCCGAGGTCCACGAGGTCGTACGAGACCATCTCGGGCAGCGCCCGCGCCAGCGCGTCCCGCGCGGCGGCGTCGAGCCGTCCGACCAGGACGACGTGGTGCTCGGTGAAACCGGCGTGGCGGGGTGCGCCGCTCTCCTCGGCGGCGTCCCACACAGGGCGCAGGAGCAGCAGGTCGGCAGGCGGCTGCGCAGCGACGGCTGCGCCGTCGGTGTCCAGCCAGTACCGCTCACGGGCGAACGGATACCCTGGCAGGCTAATGCGCCGCGCGGGCGCGCCCGCCGGGCGCAGCGCCTCCCAGTCGACGGCAAGCCCGTCGGCCCAGTGGCGCAGGAGCGCCGTGTGGTCGCCTCGCTCCCAGAGGTCGCGTACGGCTGTCTGCGCGTCGTCGGCCGTGAGCGGCGCCGGTTCGCCGGGGCGGACAGTGCCGCGCTGCCAGGGGCCGTGCTGCGCCGGGCTGTCGGCGAACGCGTGCAGGGTGCGCCGGAGCGAGGCGATGGAGTCCGCCGTGAAGGCGAGGCGTTCCTCCATCGCGACGCGCCCGGTCTGGAGCGTCCAGGCGACCGCCGGAAGATCGTCCTCGGTCAGTTCGGCGGCCCGGGCGGCGAGGCGCCGGGCCTGCTCGACGAGCTGGGGCTCGCTCTTCGCGGACAGCAGGATCAGAGCCGGCCACGGGTCCTCGGGCGCCGTCGGACGCTGCGGGGCTTGCGGCTCGTACTCGGCGATGACCACGTGGGCGTTGGAGCCGCCGGCGCCGAAGCTGGAGACTCCGGCGACCCGCGGGAGCTCGCGCCGCTCGCCGTCGGTCTCGACCATCGGCGGCCGCCACGGCTCCAGGTGCTGCTGCACCCGGAACGGAGTGCGCTCGAAGTCGATGTGCGGGTTGAGGGTGGCCGAGTGCAGGCTGGGCACCAGTTCGCGGTGCTTCATCTGCAGGAGCACCTTGGTGACGGCGGCGATGCCCGCCGCGCTCTCGCAGTGGCCGATGTTGGACTTGACCGAGCCGATCGCGCAGTGCTCCGGCAGCGTGCCGTCGCCCGCCTTGCGGAACGCCTTGACCAGGCCCGCGATCTCGATCGGGTCGCCCAGGGACGTGCCCGTGCCGTGGGCCTCCAGATAGCCGAGTTCGCGCGGGTCGGCTCCGGCCTCGTCCAGCGCGCGGGCGATGACGTCGCCCTGCGCGATGGGGCTGGGCACGGAGAAGCCGTGGGTGCGGCCGCCGTGGTTGAGCGCGCTGCCCTTGACGACACCGTAGATGTGGTCGCCGTCGGCGATCGCGCGGTCCAGGGGCTTGAGCAGGACGGCGCCCACGCCCTCGCCGGGGACGTAGCCGTCGCCGCCCTCGCCGAAGCTGCGGCACCGGCCGTCGCTGGCGGTGAACCTGCCCTGGCCGAGCATCAGGTACTTGTTGGGGTGGACGCTGACGTTGACGCCGCCCGCGATCGCCGACGCGCACTGCCCGCTCCTGATCGCCTCGCAAGCGAGGTGGATGGCGGTGAGCGAGGACGAGCACATGGTGTCCACGGCCATGCTCGGCCCGTGGAAGTCGAAGAAGTACGAGACCCGGTTGGCGATGGACGCCGGGTTGCCCGACAGCGCGACCTGGTGGCCGCGTGCCTGCGCCTGGGCGCCGTGGAGCTGGTACTCCTCGTACATCACGCCGACGAAGACACCAACCTTGCCCTCGGGTTGGAGGGCGCCGGTGTTGTCGTCCGCGGACCGCCGGGCAAGCAGCTCGCCGGTGTAGCCGGCGTCCTCCAGGGTGTGGTGGACACACTGCAGGAAGAGGCGTTCCTGTGGGTCGAGGTACTCGGCCTCGCGCGGGGAGATGTGGAAGAACAGCGGGTCGAACTCATCGACACCGTCGAGGAATCCGCCCCACCTGCCCCCGGAGGGGTACTGGCGGTGGTCCCAGCGGCTCGCCGGGACCTCGCGGATGCAGTCGCGTCCGGAGCGGAGGTTCTGCCAGAACTCGTCGAGGTCGGCGGCCTCCGGGTAGCGGCCGCCGACACCGATGATCGCGATGTCGGTCGTGGACGGGCGTGCGCTGTCCGCGGATTCGGGGGTGACGGTCGCGGTCTGTGCGGGTGCCTGGTCGCGCACGTCCGGCTCGCGCGTCGGCGCCGCGGCCGCGGCGCCGTGCGCCGCGCGCAGTCGCTGCGGGTACTCCTCGGCGAAGTGGTCGCTGAGCGCCCGGATGGTGCGCACCTCGAAGAACAGGGTCTTCGGCAGCGGGCCGAACGGTCCCTCCAGATGGCGGGTGAGTTCCATCGCCATCATGGAGTCCATGCCGTAGAGCTCCAGCGGCGTGTCCACGTCGAGGCGGTCCGGTGCCACCTCCAGCGCGGTGGCGAGCTGTTCCCGCACATAACGCAGGGCGCGGACGCCGAACGGCTCCTCCGTGCGCGCCGGGGCGGGGGCGTCGCCGGCCGGTTCGCCGCGAAGCACGCGTGCGCTCAGTCCGGTCAGCTCCGCGCACACCTGTCCGCGCGCGTCGAGCAGGGTCACGTCGAGCTTGGCCGAGGCGGCGCCCAGCCGGCTGCCGTCCTGGTGCCTGATCCAGGCGTACGCCGTCACCGGCGTCGGCGCGGTCGCCTCCAAGCGCTGCAGGGCGAACGGCAGGGCGGGCCTGCCGCCCTGGGCGCCGGCCCGGTCGGCCGTCAGCCCGAGCCCGAGCGTGGCCTGCAACGCACCGTCCACGATGCTCGGGTGCAGGTGGTACGACGCCGGGCTCTGCGCCTCCGCCGGGAGGCGCAGTTCGGCCAGCACCTGGGGCCGGCCCTCGGGGTCCGTGCCCGTGCCGAGCCAGGTCACCGACCGGTGCGCGGGGCCGTACTCCATGCCGACGCGCGTGTAGCGGTCGTAGATGTCGTCCGCGGTGAAGACAGCGGCGGCACAGGCGGCCCGCAGGTCGTCGAGCGGCGGCACCCGGGTGTCGGGCGTGGCGGTGAGCCCGGCCCGCCCCTGGCTGCACAGGACGCGCCGGCCGTCGCCGTCGACGCTGTACAGGGCGTACTCGTAGGCGTCGTCGGACACTGGGCGCACGTCGAGGCTCAGTTCCAGCCCGTCCGCGCCGCACACCGCGGGCCGCAGCCACACGACGTCGTCCAGGCGTACGCGGCCCGCGTGGTCCTCGCCCACCAGGCGGGCGATCGCCGCGCGCGCCATCTCCAGATGCGCGGCGCCGGGCAGAACCTTGCTGCCCCGCACCCGGTGGTCGCGCAGGAAGGGCTCGCTTCCGTCGAGGCGCGTCTCGTACCGGGTGGTCTCGCCGTCCGGCAGGGCGCGCCGCAGCATGGGGTGCGAGCCCGCCGGGGCGGCCGGTTCGGCCGCGTCCGTGGCCGTCGGCCGGGCGCCGCGGCCCGCCCAGTAGCGCTCGTCCGCGAACGGGTAGGTGGGCAGTCCGGTGCGCCGCGGGCGCGGTCGGCCCGCGTACAGCCGCTCCCAGTCCACCGGGTGTCCGGTCGCCCAGTGAGCGAGCACCCGGTCGTACTCCCCCGCGTCGATCCACCGGCGGGACGCGGCGAGCCGCTCGGCGTCACGTGCCGCGGCCGCGGCGGCGCCGCGGGGCACGGAACCGTGGTGCCAGCCCTCCGGGGTGGCCGCGCCGCCAGCGACCGGCGCGAGCCGCTGTCGCAGCTCCGCGAGCGAGGACACACGGGTGGCGAGGCGCTCCTCCATGGCGTCACGGCCCGTATGCAGGGTGTACGCCAGGTCGGTCAGCCAGGGCGTGGCGACCCGGTCGTCGTCCAGGTGGGCCAGCAGGTTGCGGGCCTGGGCGGCCAGTTGCCCGCCGGTGCGGGCGGAGAGGACGACCAGCGCCGGGGTCTCGTCGACGGCAGGCTCCTCGCGGTGGGTGCCGCCCCGGTACTCCTCCAGGACCACATGGGCGTTGACCCCGCCGAAGCCGAACGAGCTGACCCCGGCACGGCGCGGCACCTCGGCGCCGTCGGCGTCCCGCAGACGCTGCCAGGGCCGGCGTTCCCGCACGACCTGGAACGGGCTGTCGGTGAAGTCGAGGTAGGGGTTGAGGTCGTGGCAGTGCAGGCTTTCGACCAGTTCGCCGTGCCGCATCTGCAACAGGGTCTTGATCATGCCCGCGACACCGGCGGCGAGTTCGAGGTGCCCGATGTTGCTCTTGACCGAGCCCAGGCCGCAGGTGGCGGGCTCGCCCAGGCTGTCGGGCGTCTCGTCGGCGAGCGCGGCGAAGGCGCTCTTGAGCGCGCCCAGTTCGACGGGGTCGCCCAGCTCGGTGCCGGTGCCGTGCGCCTCGACGTACGTCACGGTGCGCGGGTCGATCCCGGCCCGGCGGTAGGCCGTCGTGAGCAGGTCGGCCTGCGCCTGCGGGTTGGGCGCTGTGAGCGAGTGGGCGCGGCCGCCGTGGTTCTCTGCGGTGGCCAGGATGACGCCGTGGATGCGGTCGCCGTCGCGCTCGGCCAGGGACAGCGGCTTGAGGACGAGGATGCCGACGCCCTCGCCGCGCACATAGCCGTCCGCCTGTGCCGAGAAGGTCTTGCAGCGGCCGTCCTCGGACAGCATGCCGGCACGGCTGTAGCTGATGTGCAGGTCCGGGCTGACGATGGTGTTCACGCCGCCCGCCAGCGCCAGGTCGCTGGCCCCGCTGCGAAGCAGTTCGACCGCGCGGTGGACGGCGACCAGCGAGCTGGAGCAGGCGACCTCGACCGGCTCGCTGGGCCCGTGCAGGTCGAGCAGGTAGCTGACCCGGTTGGGCCCGATGGAGCCGGAGACGCCGGTGGCGGCGTAACCGTCCCCGGTGTGCCGCCCGTCGAGCAGCAGGCTGCCGTAGCCGCTGGGCGCGGTGCCGATCAGGACGGCGGTGTTGCTGCCGGCCAGGCTGGACGGCGCGTGCCCCGCGTCCTCGAGCGCCTGCCACACGTGGGTGAGCAGGAGGCGCTGCTGCGGGTCCATGGCGGTCGCCTCGCGCGGCGAGATGCCGAAGAAGAGCGGGTCGAAGCGGTCCACGGCGTCGAGGAAGCCGCCCCAGCGCACGGGCCGCGGGCCGGCGAGGTTCTCCGGGTCGTCGTGCAGGGCGCGCCAGTCCCAGCGGTCCTCGGGTATCTCGGTGATGCAGTCCCGGCCCTCCCTGAGGTTGTCCCAGAAGGCGGTGAGGTCGGGCGCCTGCGGGAAGCTGCCGCTCATGCCGATGACGGCGATCGGCTCGGTCTCGCGTCTCCTGGGCGCGGCGGGCAGGGCAGGCGTGGGGCGGGGCGCTTCGGCGGACGGTGCTTGTCCCTCGCGCTCCTGAACGGCCGCGGCGGGCTCGGTACGGGCCGTGCCGTGGATGCGCGCCAACTCCTCGCCGTACGTGTCGACGAGGTGGGCGGCGAGGCTGCGGAGCGTGCGGTACTCGAAGAAGACGGTGGGGGCGAGCGTCAGTCCGTACCGGTCGTTGAGGCGTCCGGCCAGCTCGGTGAGGCTGATCGAGTCGAACCCGTACCCCCCCAGCTCCTCGTCCGCGTCGATCTCCTCGACGGGGAGGTTCAGTTGGGCGGACACCTCCGCGGCGACCGTCTCTGCGACGGCGGCGAGGTCCGCTGCGCCGGGCGGCGTGGGCTGCGCGCCGACCCGGGACGGGGCGGACGCGCGCCGGCCCGCGAGGTGTCCGGCGAGCCTGCGCGGTGTGGGGTGCTCGAAGAAGACCGTGGGGGCGAGTGCCAGACCGTGCTTGTCGTTGAGCCGGTCCGCCAGCTCGGTGAGGCTGATCGAGTCGAAGCCGTACTCCCCCAGTTCGCCGTCCGGCTCGATCTCCTCGGCAGGGATTCCCATCTGCGCGGCGATCTCCTCGATCAGCGCGTGCTCCCAGTCCGCCGCGTCCGGACCGCCGGCCTCGGCGACGGGGGCAGCCTCTAGCGTGAAGCCGGTCATCAGGGGCGCGGTCTCCGGCTCCGAGCCGACCAGGGGCCTGGTCTCCGGCGCCGATTCGGTCAGAGGCGCGAGGCGGCCGAGCAGGGCCTCCCTGTCGCCGTGCAGCACCAGGGTCCGCTCCCGGCCGGCGGCGAGCAGCGCGCGCAGCGAGCGGAGTCCGTCCGGCGTGGCCAGCGGCGTCACCCCGAGCCGTGCCAGCCGGTCCAGGCCCGCGGCGTCGACGCGCATGCCGCCGTCGGCCCACAGCGGCCAGCTGACGCTGACGGCCCGGCCGGAGCGGCGGCCCTGCGCGGCGAGTTCGTTGCGGTGGGCGACGTAGGCGTCCAGGAAGCCGTTGGCCGCCGCGTAGTCCGCCTGCCCGGCGCTGCCGAGCGCGGCCGCGTTGGACGAGAAGACGACGAGCCGGTCGAGCGGCAGGTCGCGGGTGGCCTCGTCGACGTGGACGAGCCCGGACACCTTGGAGGCGAGGACGGCGTGGACGTCCGCGTCCGACTTGCCGGCGATGAGGCCGTCGCGCAGTACGCCCGCGCAGTGCACGATCCCGTGGAGCGCGCCATGACGGCGCCGCACGTCGTCGATCAGGTCCCGGACGGCCGCGCGGTCGGTGATGTCGGCCTGGCGGTACTCGACCGTGATGCCGGGCCCGCGCAGGCCAGCGAGCGTGCGCTCGGTGTCCGGTGTGGGCGCGGAGCGGCCCACGAGGACCAGCACGCCCTTGTCAAGGCCGCTCGACAGGTCGCGGGCGAGGTGCAGCCCGAGACCGCCGAGACCGCCGGTGATCAGGTGGACGCCGCCGTTGCGCCACGGCGAGGCCGCCGCGTTCTCGGGGGCGGTCACGGGGAGTTCGGCCAGGCGTCGTACGTACGTCTCGCCGCCGGTGTGGCGGATCTCGGCCTCGCGGGGGTGCCGCAGGCCGGCGCGGATCGCCTGGGCGAGGGCCTCCGGCGACGGCGCGTTGAGGTGTTCGACGTACTGCGTGCGCAGGCGGGGGTGTTCGAGGTGGGCCGTACGCAGCAGTCCGGACACGCCGGCCATGAGGCGGGCCTCGGGCGCGTCGTGGCCGGCCACGACGACCTGGAGGAGGTGGTCCCGTGCGGCGCCGGGGGCGGTCAGTGCGCGTATCTCGGTCAGGAGCGTCCGCGTCAGCCGCAGGTAGTCCTCGTCCGGCGCGCCCGCCCGGGTGCGGAACGTGCGCAGTTCGGCCTGGCCGGGCAGGACAGCGGGCAGCGCGCGGGCGAGCGAGCCGTCCGGGTCCTCGCCGACGAGCCACACCGTGTGCCCGGCGCCGCCGGTCGGGGCGTCGCCCGGCTCCGTGGCGGCGCGATTCACCGGCTCCCAGCGCGGCTCCAGCCACAGCAGCTCGCCCTGGGGTGCGGTGTCGTCCGCGCACGGGTCTTCGGGGTTCAGCCAGTAGGGGTCGGCCGCGAACGGGTAGGTGGGCAGGGAGATTCTGGCGGGCCGGCCGGTCTCGAAGAGGGTGTCGAAGGGCAGGGCCCGGCCCTCGGCGTACTGCTCGGCCAGTGCCTCGAGGTACCGCTGGTCGACCTGGTCGGCGGCGCCGGCCGGCTGCCCGGAGGAGCCGCTCGGGGGCCGCTCCGGCTTGCGGTCACCGCTGCGTACGGCAGGGTCGGCGCCGGTCCGCAGCCAGTTCTCCAGCGCCTCGGTCACCTGCGCGGTCGTGCGGGCCACCAGGGCCAGGCGGTGGCGGAAGTGCTTGCGGCCCAGCAGCAGCGTGCAGCTCAGGCCGCGCAGGCTCTCCTGCGGGTGCTCCCGGAGGTGGGCGAGCAGCCGCCGCACCTGCTCCCGCAGTTGTGCGTCGGTACGCGCCGACAAGGCGACGAGCCGTGCGCCGGGCGCGTCCCGCTCGTCGCGGTGCGCCGGGCTCGACGGGG
>NZ_JBEZFH010000055.1:0-36741 GCF_040649355.1 Sphaerisporangium sp. NPDC049002
GGCCCTCGGCCGCCGCCGGCGCGAGCAGCTCTGGCACCGCGCGTTCGGCCACCGCATCCCCCGCCCGAGGGGCGACGCCGCGGGCGCGGAGGTCGCGCTGCGCCTCGGCTCCGACGCCCCCGGCAGCCGCATGCTCGACAACGGGCTGCGCCTGCTCGGCAAGCTCCTGGCCGAGCAGGGCCGCGTACCCCCGACGATCTACGCCGTGCACCTGTCCGCGCGGGGGCTCGACCTGTGGATCCATCCGCCGGAGCAGGACGCCCCCGAGCCCTGGGAGTCGCACGACGGCGGCCGTACCTGGAGGCTGCTCGCTCACGAGGGCCGGGGTATCGACGAGCACGCGCTGGCCGACGCGCCCGCCCCGTACCCCGGGCTCGTCTCGCTGGGGGTCACCGAGTCGGGCCGGGTGCTGATCGACCTCGAAGCGGCGCACGGCGTGATCGCCATCGCCGGGCACCGGGTCCGCGACGCCCTCGCCGCGCTGGCGGTGGAGCTGGCGACCAACCGCTGGTCCGACCAGATGCGCGTCACGCTGGTGGGCTTCGGGAACGACCTGGCGACGATCGCCCCGCACCGCGTCCGCGTCGTGGGCAGCCTGGCGGAGGCGCTGCCCGAGCTGGAGGCGAGGGCGGAGGAGATGACCGCCTCGGGCACGCAGGTGCTGACCGGCCGCGTACACGGCCGGGCCGCCGACCCCGTCTGGCCTCCGCACTTCCTGCTTTCCGCCATCGGGCCCGACGCCGACGAGGCCGTCCGCCTGGCGAGGCTCGGGCGCGCGGGCACCCGCATGGCCGCCGGGTACGTCATCGCGGGTGACGTCCCCCACCCCACCTGGACCTGGGAGATCACCGAGGAGGGCAAGGCGCGTGTGGAGGCGCTCGGCGTCACGGTGGCGGCGCAGCTCCTGCCCCGGCGCCACTATGACGCCGTGGTCGAGCTGTTCCGCACGGCGGAGCGCCGCGAGGGCGAGCCGGTGCGCGAGGACGAGGAGTCCCGCGAGTTCACCACCTCGCCGTCGATCAACGTGCGGGTCCTCGGCCCGATAGAGATCGGCCCGGTGCCGCCGCTGGAGGAGGGCAGGGCCGAGCTGGCGTGCGAGCTGGTCGTCTACCTCGCGACCCATCCGGCGGGCGTGCATCCGGTCGTGCTCGGCGGCATCCTGTGGCCGCGCGGCGTGCAGGCCGTCGTACGGGACGCCACGATCGCCCGGGTGGCCGAGTGGCTGGGCACCGACAGCGAGGGCAGGCCCAACCTGCGTACCGACGACACCGGCCGGCTGCGGCTCGGTCCCGAGGTGCGTTCCGACTGGCAGCTGTTCCGTGAGCTCGTCCGGCGCTCGCACAACGACCCGAGCGCCAGGGCCGTGCTCCTGGACAAGGCGCTCGGGCTGGTGCGGGGCCCGCTGCTCAACGGCAGGCCGCGCGGGCGGTACGCCTGGCTGGCGGCCGACGAGCTGGAGTACGAGGTGGCGGCGAGCGTGGCGGACGCCGCCCACAGGCTCTGCGAGGTGCGGCTCGCCCACGGAGACGCCGAGGCGGCCGTGGCCGCGGTACGGGCGGGGCTGCTGCTGGCGGCCGACGACGAGGGGCTCTGGCGCGACCTGTTGCGGGCGGCGCACGCCACCGGTGACCCGCTCAAGCTGCGCGCCGTGGTCGACGGGCTGCACCGCCGGTCGTCCTCCCATCCGTACGGCGGGGGGATGGCCCCGGAGACGGAGTCGCTGATCGACGAGCTGCTGCCCACCTGGCGGCTGCACTCGATGCCGTCCGCGTGACCCACGAAAACCCGAACAAGCAGGAGAAAGGCGGCAGCGGCGGTGAGAGGGATGGGGCGCGCGGGTCAGGATGTTTCCCGCGAGTCATGCCGATACGCGCATAACGGTGGTTCGAACTCCCGGCCCGTGGTTAGCGTCGTCGGCATGCGGATGCGGATGCGGATGCGGGCTGCCCTGGCCGCCGTCGCGCTGCTGGGCACCGGATGCTCGGGCGCCGGCGCGGAGCGCCCGTTCACCCCTGCCGACGGTGCCCCGCCCTCCGGTGCCCCATCATCCAACGCCGCCGCCGATCCCTCCGCCGCCGCGACGCCGGGCCCGCTCAGCGCTCCGCGGGCCATGTCGACGCCGGGGATCGAGAACGTCGAGGTGGCGCCCGGCATGACCGTGTCCATCGAGTGGCCCTCCGGGCTCGACAGCGCGCAGCAGGCCATGGTCAGGGCGTTCACCGACGGCTATGTCGGATCCTGGAAGGCGGTCGTCAGCCAGGGCGAGGACACCGCCTACCTCTCCGGGGTCGAGGACCAGGCCGGCCGCGACGCCTACACCTGGGTTCGCGGCTTCGTCGACCGGCGCGAGTCGGCCACGGGGTCCGCCAAGGTGTACGCCGTACGGGTGGCGTCGGCCTCCGGCCGGGGCGCGGAGGTGGACGCCTGCGTCGACGAGTCGGGCGTCCGGGTGACCGAGGCCGACAGCGGCCGTCCGGTCACCGGCCAGCCCGCCTGGACACGGCAGCCCACCTCGATCTACCTCCAGGTCGCGGGCGTGCGGAAGGGCGACGACGGGACCTGGCGGGTCAAGACCTACCTGCACGCCTCCTACCCCCACGAGCGTGCGAAGGAGTGCCGCCGATGAGATCGCTGATGCCGTTCGTCCTGGCCGCCTCGCTGGCGACCGCCCCGGCTTCCGACCCCGGAGGCCCGCGCGGCACCGGCTTCCAGGACGGCCGCACGAGCGGCGTGGTGCTTCGCGACTCCAAGATCGTGCTGAGCGGCAACGGCCTCGGAGCCAAGAGCGACGGCTACCGCGTCAAGCGTCCCTGCTGGTACGAGCCCGGCGACAAGGCCGACGACATGCTGACCAGGCAGCAGGACATCAGGGACGACTGGTTCCACACGCATCCGACCGGAACCGCCGAGGACTTCGATCAGTTCCTCAAGCAGTACAAGGACAAGGTCGGGCAGAACGGCCGTTGGTGGGCACCCGCGTACAACGCCGCCGATCCGGACGGGCTCGCGTGCGCGACCGGACTGCCCGGAGCCGTCTGGGTACCCCAGGGGACGACGCCGCCGGGCGGGATCACCCTGCAGGAGCTCTACGATCTCGCCCGGGCCGCGCTGACCGTGCCCGAGCCGAAGATCGAGCTCAGCCCCGACGTGAAGAGCTACGTGAACCTTCCGACCTGGGTGTGGCTCACCGGCATCGGGGCCACCACCCGGTCGGTGACGGCCGAGCTCCCCGGTGTCATGTCCGCTACCGTGACCGCCACCCTCACGGACGTCAAGATCGATTCGGGCACGACCTCCGACCGGGCCGAGGTCAGGCAGGACTGCGGTCCCACGGGCCATCCGTACGTGAAGGGCGGCACGTTCACCTGCGGCGTCCGCTACCTCCGCGCCTCGGTCGACCAGTCGCGCAAGGCGTACGTCCTCACCGTCACGACCGAGTGGCCGGTGACCGCCGGTGGCGGAGTCGCTTTCGCCTTCCAGCCCGTCCAGGCGACCGCCGTCAGGGACGTCCCCGTGGGCGAGGTCCAGAGCATCGTCCGCGGCGACTCCTGACCGATCAGGCGCACAAGGGTTTCGGTGGCGGCGAGTGCCGGGCAGGTCCCCCCGGCTTCGCGCCAGCGGGCGATGTCAACGGTGTCCCGTCAACGGTGCCCAGGAGATCTCACAGGTTGCTGAGTCCCCTGAGTGGCGGCGGCGGCCGTGTGAGAGGGTTGAGATCATGCCGATGGTGGAGCAGCACGTACGAGCGTTCGGTGTGGGCTACGAGGGCCGTGACCTCGGGGAGTTCATCGAGCTGCTGCAGCATGAGGGCGTGGCACTGTTGGTGGACGTACGGCTTAACGCGATTTCCCGTAAGCGGGGGTTCAGCAAGACCGCTCTTGCTAAGGCTCTGGCAGAAGCCGGCATCGTTTACGAGCACATGCGAGAGCTCGGCAACCCCAAATGGAACAGGGCCGGCTTCGGCGGTACCCCCGCTGAACTGGGGGTCGCTCGTGGAGCCTACTCGGCTCAACTCCTTGGCCCCGACGCGCAGGAGTGCCTGGGGCGCATCGCCGAGGCCGGTCGCCAGCGTATGGTCGCGGTCATGTGCTTCGAAATCGACCAGCGGCGCTGCCACCGAGATCTTGTCCTGTCGGCCGTCAGCGAGCGCTCCAGCTACCCGATATCCGCTTAGCCCTGCGTGGATATACGACACCGAGCACGATGAAGCTCTGCGGGTGCGCCTGCTGGTTGCCGACGTAGAAGATGGTGTCGCGCTCCGGTTCACACATCATGTCCCAAAATTTTTCGCGGATCGCCCTTTTGGTTGCTTCGTTGTCGTATGCATTCAGGTGGCGTTGGAGGGCGACGAGTTCCCAGTCGTAGATCCCTTGGTGGTGCGTCTTGCAGCCGGAAGATTGGCAGCGGTAGAGGTACCACGCCTTGAAACGCGGAGCTTGGAGCGCTGTGCGAGGAGCCGACTCGAAGAGGCCGAGCTGTCGGACATACTGATCGATCTTTCTTTGTTCCACGGCTGTCCAACCTGGGTGCGGTTTGATGATCAGGTCGAGGATCTCCGCGGGCCGAATGGCTGCCAGTGATCGAGCAGAGGGATGTCGGCGGACAGCGGCGATGAGGTCACACATCGATCCCTCGATGTATTCGTCGAGATAAGCCATCCGCTTTGGCCAGCCGTGAAGGTGCTTCTCCACGACGAAGCTGTCAGCTAGTGGTCGCCAGCTCTCGGCAAGCGGGTCGTTCGGGCTGGGCTTGGCCTCCAGCGTGACGACGTCATACTTCCGGAACCTGCGATTATTGTCCATATCGCGATAGTTGATCGGATAAAGCCGGATCCAGCCGGGATTGTCAGGATCAAGTCGTAGCGCGGCGACGCACACAGTCTCGCCATAGGTCTCCGACGGGTTCGGAGCGGCCTTGACCGTGATCAGCACTCGCATGCGCCGGTATTGGGATCCAGGTGGCTTGGCGTGGAACGTTTCAAGATCAGGGCCGAATAGGGAGCGTTGCTCTACCAATAGACTCTCCGTACTGACGCAATGTCGATCTCCAAGGCTATCTTTGGCCGATCATTTACGCTCACGCTTTGAGTTAAGGAGGGGCGGTTGTCCGTCCCAGGAAGATCGTGTGCCTTGAGGCGGCTTTTCGGGCACGGAGAGGCCGGTGGTGGAGATCTGCCGGGTGTGGTGGAGTCTCTGGACGGCAAGCCCGATCTCGTGGCTGCTGATCGGAGCGGATAGTGGGCATCGGGGCGATGATCACCCGGTGCGGCGGTGAGCTTACCTTGGAGCCGCGCGGTTGAGAAGGTGGACCGATGAGCATCCTGCGTGACTTCTTGAAGACGTACGTCGGGGACGGATCGGTGCCGGGGGTGGTAGGTCTGGTGGCCCGGGGCGGCGGGGTCGAGGTGGAGGCCGTCGGGTCTGTCGACGTCGACGGCACATCCCCGATGGCCAGGGACACGATCTTCCGTATCGCTTCGGTCAGCAAGCCCGTCATCGCCGCGGCGGTCATGATGCTGGTCGACGAAGGCCGCATCGCGCTGGACGACCCGATCGGAGAATGGTTGCCGGAACTGGCGTCACCGAGCGTGGTCCGGACGCCGGACGGTCCGGTCGATGACGTGGTCCCGGCTGCCCGGCCGATCACTGTGGAAGATCTGCTCACCTTCCGTGCCGGGTACGGGTTTCCGTCCGACTTCTCTCTGCCGGCGATCGCCCCGTTGTTCACTGAACTGAACCAGGGGCCACCGCAACCTCAACTCATCCCGGCGCCGGACGAGTGGATGGCGAGGCTGTCCCGCATCCCGCTGCTGTGTCAGCCGGGGGACGCCTGGCTGTACAACACCTGCTCCGACATCCTGGGCGTGCTGATCGCCAGGGTCTCTGGCCGCCCGTTGCCCGAGTTCCTGGCCGAGCGGCTGTTCGAGCCGCTGGGCATGGTCGACACGGGATTCGACGTTCCGACCGGCAAGCTCGACCGGTTCACCTGTTACTACCGCATCGATCCGGCCGGGGGCCTGAACCTGGTGGACGCACCCGGCGGGCAGTGGAGCAGCCCGCCCGCGTTCCCGTCCGGCGCCGGAGGGCTGGTCTCGACCGCCGACGACCTGCTCTCCTTCGCCAGGATGATGCTCGCCGAAGGGACCGTCGACGGTCGCCGACTGCTGTCGCTCGCGTCCGTACGGCAGATGACCAGCGACCAGCTGACCCGGTCCCAGCGTGACGCGAGCGTGCTGTTCCTGGAAGGGCAGGGGTGGGGCTTCGGCGGCTCGGTCGACGTCGAGGCCATCGATCCCTGGAACGTCCCGGGACGCTACGGCTGGGTCGGCGGCACCGGAACGGCGGCGCACCTCATACCGTCTACCGGCACGGTCACCATCCTGCTCAGCCAGGTGGAGATGACGGGACCGACCCCGCCCCCGCTGATGCGCGACTTCTGGCGGGAAATGACCAGGTAGGCCCCGCGTCGGGGTCATCCGCCGGCACAGGGCATCTCAGACGTTGCCGAGAATCCGCGTGACCTCGATCTCGATCACGACCCGTTCGGGGTTCTGCCGGGGCGCGCGGTAGCGCTGCGCGTACCGGTGCTCGGCGTCGGCGATCTCGTCGGGGTCGTCCCGGATCACGGCAAGCCCTTCCAGGGTGGACCAGCGCCGCCCGTCGACCTGGCAGACGGCGACCGGCGCGCCCCCGGGCCCGGCCGCGGCCACCAGCCGGGCCTTGTACGACCCACGCGAGGTGATCACCCGAGCGGTCGCCGTGCCGAGGTCGAGCGTCACCCCGACCGGCACGACATGCGGCGTCCCGTCGGAACGGACGGTGGTCAGCGTGCACAGGTGCCGCTCACTCCAGAACGCGGAGAACGGCTCACCCCGTCCTGCCAGGTCCGCACGCGGGGCTTTCCCCGGCATCTTCGTCTATCCCGGCAGCACATATGGGGCGGCCGGGGCCCCCTCGGTCAGGTACTGCTTGATCAAGGCAGTGAGGCCGAGCGGGTAGACGGTCTGGCGGGTACGGCCGAGTTCGGTGAGATCCCACCACTGCCAAGCGAGGATGTCGTCGGTCTGGGTGGCCTGAGCAGGGTCAACCTGATCGGCGGGAATATGGGCGATGAAGTACTTTTCGACCTGCTCAGTGAGCTCTCCATGGATCATGTGGGTCTTGGCGCGGGAGGCGAGCTGCGGGCCCAACTCGACCTCTTCGATGCCAAGCTCCTCACGCAGCTCACGGATCGCCGCCTGGGTGTGGGTCTCACCCGCGTCCAAGGCGCCGCCCGGGGTTGCCCAGAACACGCCGTTGCCTTCTTCATAGCGCAGGAGGAGCACCTGATCGCTATCGTCGAGAACGATCACGCGGGCGGCTTGGCGAAGTCGAACGGCGGTCATGCCTTGATTGTCGCAGGCCGCAACTCATGGTCGCTTCTCCACGACGTAGTCTCCCAGGCAGAGCGCGTCCAGGTCGGTGGCCTGGAAGGTGGCCAGGGCGTCCGCGGGTGACTCGACGATCGGTTCACGGTCGTTGAACGAAGTGTTCAACACGACCGGCACCCCGGTGATCTTCCCAAAGTGTTCGATCACGGCGGCGAAACGGGCGTTGATATTGGGGTCGACGGTCTGGGCGCGGGCTGTGCCATCGACGTGGACGACACCGGGAATCAGGTGGGCTTGGCCGGGGTGGACAGTCGGCGCCAGCAGCATGAAGGGTGATCCGTCGGGGTCGAGGTCGAACCAGTGGGAGGCATCGGCCTGCAGGACGGCAGGCGCGAACGGACGGAACGGCTCCCGGTGCTTGATCCGATCGTTGAGGGCATCGCGGGAGGCGATCGTACGCGGGTCAGCGAGGATGGAGCGATGGCCGAGCGCGCGGGGTCCAAGCTCGCTGCCGCCGTCGAACCAGCCGATCAGCTTGCCGTCCGCGAGAAGCTGCGCCGCAGTTGTGGTGATGTCGCTTTCGCGCCGCCACGTGAACGGGACGAAGGCTCGCTCGACCAGACCGGAGCGGGGGTCACGGTTGAGCGCGAGTTCGATTTCCTCATCGCTATAGGCGCGGCCGAAGGAGTCATCGGCCAGCGGGCGGCGTGGAAGTTCGCCTGTGAGCCGGTGGAACCCGTACAGGGCGCAGCCGAGGGCCTGGCCGCGATCGGAGGCGGGTGGAGGAACGAACAACGCGGTGACCTTTGGGAGGCGGCGGATCTGGTCGTTGGCGACGCAGTTGAGCGCGACCCCGCCGGCCAGGCACAGACGGGTGATCCCGGTTTCGGCGATAACGTTTTCGACGAGTCCGGTCAGGACTTGTTCGACCTGGGCCTGTAGGTAAGCGGCGGCGTCGATGCCGCGCTGGTCGGTGCCCTTGCTGCCGGGTGGCCCGAAGTCCCAGCCGGTGCGGGCGGTCAGCTCGGCGATCCCGGCGGAGTGGGTGGCGGTCAGTCGCCCGTACACGCGAGTGTCGTGCAGGTCGAACAATGGGGCGGCGAACGCGCCGGGATCTCCGTAGGAGGCCAGTGCCATGGTCTTGCCGGCTTCCTGGGCAGACCAGCCGAGCCATTCGGTGAACGCCTCGTAGGTGGCGCCGATCCCGCCCGCCCGTCTTCGGGAGGGATCGTTGCCGCCGAACCGGGTGATGCCGTCGCGGTTGGCTGCATAGAAGGTCTCGGTGTCGGCGTTGTTGCCGGCACCGTCAGTGACCACGATGGTCGTCTCCTCGTGTGGGCCGAGACAGTAGGCGGTATAGGCGTGGGACAGGTGGTGGTCGACGATGATGATCCGGCCGGGGTCGACTCCCAGGTACCGCAGACCCGTGTCAGCGGAGGTCGCCGGGGTGCGGCCAAAAGAGCTGGCGACCACCAGGTCGACGTCAGAGAGACTGAGGTCGGCGGCGCGCAGGCAGTACAGGACGGCGTTGAGCCAGCCGGGGCTGTAGCGGCGGCGATTGAGCCGCTCCTCGCCGATCGCGACCATGAGATCCGGCGTGAGGAGGGCGGCGCCGCCGTCGTGGCCGAAATTGACGCCGATCACGCACGGTGTTTGGCTGCTTATGGGGCGGCTCCGTTGAGATCGTCGGTGGGCAGGACGTTGAGCGGATTCCACAGCCGAGTAAGGCCGTGAAGCTGGATGAGGCTGGCGAGTTGGAACATCTGCATCAGCCCGCCTCGGTAGGCAAACGCATCGGTGACGGTGCCACCCAGGACCGCCGAGCCGCCCAGTTTGCGGTAGAAGCCGCCAAATCGGGCATCGACGCCCGGCTTGGCTGGAGCTGTGGGCGGGTGCGCGGGGACGGTGGCTCCGGCGGTGCGCAGTTCATCGGCTACGGCGGACAGAACAGCCGAGAGGGTAAGCCGATCGGTGTCGATGACCAGCGGCGGGTGAGGACACAGGCTGGGCGCGTGCTCGGTGTAGAACTCCGACATCCGCTCCAGAAGGCCCCGCTCGTACCATTGGCGCCAGCGTGGATGGGCCGGGCGACCCCCGCGGCGCTCCAAGCTGGCCGTGACGCTCACCAGCAGGATCACCGTTCGCAGGCCGCTGTCATAGAGGGGCTCGATGTGTCGGCGGTAGTAGGCGACGGCTTTGCTGTACGGCAGGGTGGCCTCGCGGCGGGAGGCCCAGGTGTAGGCGAGCACGCCCAGGTGGTTGCGGTCGCACACCACCACATCCGAGCAGGCGGTGAGGTCTCGCGCGCGCAGCGCTGCCGCGCGGGCCCTTTCTTGCCGCAGGTACCACAGCGTATGGGCTGCGGGGGCGCTGTGGACCGGAGTCCCGGTGCCGCTGCTGAGCTTGATGTTCGGCTCGCTGAAGAACAGGGCACTATCACCGAGGGTGGGCACCAGCGCGCCGAGCAACGTGGTCTTTCCTGCTCCCGGCGGGCCTTCGAGTGCGAGCGCTATCGGGCCCGTCATCGGGCCGAGCCTTCCAGGCGGGGGCCGGTGGCCGCGACGGTGGTCCAGTTTCCGCCGGTGTTCGCCGACTCCAGTGCGGCCGTGGCCAACGCGAGGCTGCGCAGGTGGTCGGTGATGTCGTGCTCGGGAATGGCGCTGGCTTCAAGAGCGTGGACAAACGCCGTGTAGGCGCCGAGGATCCCGTCGGGCACCCACTCGCCGGGCGGCGTGAACGTCTCGGAGCCGCAAGCGGTGTGCAGGGCGGCAGTGCTGTAGGTGGCCTGAGCGTCGGCCCGGTCGCCGTTAACATGCCAGGCGCTGGACCAGGCCTGCGGGCTGCGGGTCCGGTTGTACATGGTCAGACAGGCGACGAGCGGGGCGTCGAACGCCAGCATGATCGTGTAGGTGAGTGGGCAGCGGGCACGCTGGCCGGGCAGGATGCTTGCGCGCGCCGATACGGCGACCGGGTCGCTCCTGGCAAGCTGGCGGGCGAGGTCGAGGTAGTGCAGCCCGTGGTCGAGAAACAGGTAGCCGGGATGGTCGGTGTACCAGGTGCCCTCGTCCTCGCAGAAGTGGTGGACGTGCGCCAGATGGGCGAGGTCGCCGAGCCGTCCGGTCCGGGCCCAGTCGAGCAGCAGCCGTTGCGCAGGCGCCCACCGAAGGTTGTGGTTAACCGCAACCGGAACGCCCGCTTGTGCCGCTTCCCGGGCGATGGCGGTCGCCTCGTCCAGCGTGTAGGAGACCGGTTTTTGCAGCAGCAGCGGCTTGCCGTATGGAAGAAGTTCGCGGACCAGGTTCAGGCGGCCGTCCGGCCGGGTCGCGACGTCGATGAGGTAGCCTACCGTACGCAAATAATCTTGCGTACGGCCCGCATGGTGCTCGACACCGTGCCGGTCGAGAAGCGGGCCGAACTGCCTGCGCTCGGCGACTACCGCGCCGCCATCAGCGCTCAAGTCCCGGCCTGAGTGACTCCAAGTAGCCGCCGTCCCGGTGGGCCTGCCGGTCGAGCTCGGCCTTCAGCCTGCCGAAACAGGGCGAGGTCGAAGATGGGACTTGCCGTCGATCGCGTCCAGATCGGTCACATGCACAGCCAAGCCGTCAACGTTGAGAAGCTGCGGGACGGACTCCGCAGGCTGTGCAAGCGCGGGGGCCGCAACTGCGGGTCGCTCCTCGCAACAGGGGTGGACCGCCATGAGATGGGTGCACGGTTGTAACGATCATGGGATGTCAGTTCAGGGTGTGACGCCTCCACATGGCTGAGCGGCCGACACCGTCGGCGGCGATGATCCCTTCATCCCTCATTTCGTTGAGAACCAGGCGGATCGTCTGGTCGCTGATGCCTGGAAGCGCGGCACGAATGTCGGTGATCCTGAAGATGGGGGGTCCCTGCCGCATCACGTAGTTTCTGACACGGTCCTGCTTGGTGCCGGGTGAGTGTTCGGCTGCGGCGCGTGCGGCGAAGACCTGGTATCCCTGGGCGAGCAGCTTGGTGAAGTAGCACAGCCACGGCCAGGGATCGGCGGTGTCCTGGTGCCAGCCGTGGGTCGAGTCCAGCAGGGCCTGGTAGTAGGAGTCAGGCGATCTGGCGATGACCTGCTCCAGGCTGACATAGCGCACCACACCGTATCCAGCGTCCATGAGCAGGGCGTTGGTGAGCGCTCGGGCAATCCTGCCGTTGCCATCCTCAAAGGGGTGGATGACCAGCAGGTCCAGGATGAACAGGCCGACCAGGAGGACGCTGTGGTGCTGTCCCTCGTCGACCGCCTTCAGGTAGCGCTCAATCAATTCGTGGACGTGGAAGTCGGTCTCGGCCGCGCTGACGGGACGGAACCGTTCGATCAGAGTTCCGTCGGGCATCCGATCTACGACCAGGTTGTCTTCCCTCTTGAACCGGCCTCCCGGTGCGGCCGTGTGGACGAAGAGCAGCCGGTGCAGGTGAAGCAGCAGGCCGGTGTTGAGTGGCCGCCAGTCGTGCTGGAAGAGGTAGTCCAGGGCATCGCGCGCACCTGCGAGTTCCTCCTCGCTCCGGCTCCGGAAGGCTGTGGCTTGTCCGCGGATGATGCGTTCGGCGCGAACGGGGTCGGGGACGACGATTCCCTCGATGGCGGAGGATGCGGTGATGCTGGCCACTCGGGCGCGGTCGGCGAGTTCTTGCAGCAGGCCGGGCAACTGGTCCCGGTACAGCGCTTCGCAGCCGCGGCCGAAGTCGACGGCGCTCAGAGTGGTCACGATCCGGGAGGGCACTCTGTCCAGAACGCGATCAAGGTCAATAAAGGTTCGCATGGCTCCTCGGAACGGCGAGCGAACTACGCAATAAATGACGTAAACTACCTAATCAATGATCCAATTAGTTAGTTTAGCGCATTGATTGGCGGTGGACTGCCCACCCACATGACCCTTCACAGCGCACGCAGGGTGCTTGACACCGTTCCGACGGAGAAGCGGGCCGCCCTGCCTGTGCTCGGTGACCACCGCGCCGCCGTCAGCGCTCCAGTCCCGGCCTGATGCGAGTGAACCCCTGGGAGCTGAGGGGATCAGGAAGGCCCGCTCGATAGCTTCCTCTACAGGGCGTTTTCGTGCTTGAGGAGCCATTCCTTGACGGGGGTGCCGTAGTAGTAGCCGCCGAAGCCGCCGGCGGAGGGGAGTACGCGGTGGCAGGGGACGAACGGGGCGACGAGGTTCTGGGCGCATGCCGACCCGGCCGCCCGCGCCGCGGTCCTCGGCAGCCCGGCCCGCTCGGCCAGTTCCGCGTAGCTCACCGTCGTTCCCGCAGGGACGGCGCGCAGCGCCGCGAGCAGCCGTTGCCGGGTCGGCGTCCCCGGCTGGTCGAGCTCTACGGTGTCGAGAGCGAACAGGTCGCCGTCGAGGTAGTCCCGTACGGCCCGAGCGGGCTTGCCGAGGTCGTCGACGAGCTGGAGGGGGAGCGCGGTGAGCGTCCCCGGCAGCCGTACATGCATCGCACCGGGGTCGGCGGTGAACCCCGCGGCGACCAGCACGTCCTCATGTACGAGCAGCGAGAGCGGCCCGGTCGGAGTCGGCAGGACCTGTGCGTCGATCGTTGCGTTCATGGCGTCTCCGAGCTCCAGAGGTGTAGCGCGGCGTACGCCCGCCAGGGGCGCCACCGCTCGGTGTCGTCTTCGGGGATGTCGAGTGCCTTCATGGCCCGCCGGAGGCCGAGGTCGCCGGAGGGCCAGGCGTCGGGGTCGCGCAGGGCGCGCATCACGATGTAGCCGGTGGTCCACGGCCCGATGCCCGGGATGTCCAGGAGCCGGGACGCGGTCTCGGCCGGGTCCGCCCCGCCGTCGAGGTCGAGCTCGCCCGAGGCCGTCTTCTCGGCGAGGATCTTCAGCGTCGTGACGCGCCGCCCGGTCAGCCCGAGCCCGGACAGATCGGCCCCCGCCAGCCACTCGGCCTTCGGGAACAGCAGGCGCGGTCCATCGGCGTCCGCACCCACCCGCGCGCTCCTGCCACCGTCGTAAGGCTGGTCGGACGGTCCGGCCAGGGGTCCGGGTGGGGACGGGGGTCCGGCGAGGGCTGCGACGTCGTAGGGCTTGGCAGGGGTTCCGGCGCGGATGGCGATGCGGCCGAGTAGCGTCCTGGCGCCGGCGACCGAGACCTGCTGGCCCACCACGGCGCGTACCGCCAGCTCGAAGCCGTCGAAGGCGCCGGGCACGCGCAGCCCCGGACGTCGCTCGACCAGCGGGCGGAGCGCGGTCGCGCGGAGGGCGTCGGCGATGGCGCCGGGGTCGGAGTCGAGGTCGAGCAACCGGCGGCACCGGGAGACGATCCTCGCCAGGTGACGGGTGTCGTCGAGGGTCACCGACAGCCTGATGTGCCCGACGGCGGGAGCCAGAGTGATCACCCCTCCGGGCACGGCGCGGCGGTAGCCGGTGGGGCTCGCCTCCTCGACCCCCGGGACAGCGCGGGAGGCCAGGAAGCCGAGCAGGGTCTCCGCGTCGTACGGCGGCCGGTAGTTCAGCCGCAGCGTGAGCGTCGCGGGCATGCCGGGAGTGACGCCCCGCGACGACCCGGCGACCCGGGAACCCGATGTCGGGGCTCCAGGAGACGCGATGGCCTGGGAATCGTGGTTCACCGCTCCAGCGGACTCGGTGGTCTGGGAACCCTGGTTCGCGGCTTCAGCGGAGGTGGTGGTCCGGGAGCCTGGTCTGGTGGTTCTCGCGGAGGCGGCGCGGGCGAGGGGGCCCGAGGTGGTGCGGAGGTCGCTGGGCGCGAAGCCGTACGCCTCCTTCATCGTGGCGTTGAACTGGCGCACGCTGCCGAACCCGGCGGCGAACGCCACGTCGGTGATCGGCAGCGGGGTCTCGGTCAGCAGTTGCTTGGCGAGCAGCAGCCGTCGGGTCCTCGCCACGGCCAGCGGACCGACGCCGAGCTGGGCCGTGAACAGGCGCAGGAGGTGCCGTTCTGTGACGTGCAACCGGCTCGCGAGGCCCGCGACGCCGTACTCGTCGGCCACGCCGTCGTCGATCAGCCGCAGCGCCCGTCCGACGAGGTCGGCGGCGACGTCCCAGCCGGGATCTCCCGGGCTGAGCTCGGGGCGGCAACGGCGGCACGGGCGGAACCCCGCCGCCTCCGCCGAGGCGGCGTGCCGGTAGAACCGGACGTTCTGCCGTGCGGGCGTACGGGCCGGGCAGATGGGGCGGCAGTAGATGCCTGTCGAGGTGACGGCCGTGTAGAACCGCCCGTCGAACCTCGTGTCGCGAGCGCTCGCCGCCCTGTAACAGGAGTCGAAGTCGAGGGTCTGGTGTGGTGTCACAGCTACGACGTTATGCCCTGTTCAGGCCGCACGACTGGCGGGAATCGGACCTCGCCGTCGGCCGGTGTCACTTCGTCGAAATGCCGACCCCCAGGTCGAATTCGCGGTAGACGCGGGCCCAGAAGCCGTCGCGCAGCCACACTCGGGCCTCGGGGTAGGGGCGCAGGGAGTGGCCGAGCTCCTTCTCGGCCTCGATCAGCAACTCGGTGTCGATGACCGTCGGCAGCAGCGGTCCCGGGAGCAGGTCGCGGATGTTGTCGCGGCCCCGCGTGAGGATCCACTTCTGCGCGACGTGCTCGCCGACCTCCTCGACCCTCGGGCGGCTCGGCCCCAGCTTGGTGACCTGCCCGGGGTGCTTGACGGCGGGTTTGGCGCTGAGCGCGGTGCGGCCGGCGAACACCTGGGCGGGCGACGGCGGCGTGGGCGCGGTGGCGGTCACCACCTGGGCGGCACGGTTGAAGTAGGGGCGCAGGAAGTCGGACCCCAGCTCCTCGACGGTGTCGGACTCCCATACGAGACGCTCGGCCTGATTGGTTCCATAGGGAGGTTCGACGCCCCACAGATGGATGCGTACTCCGAACGTCTGGGCCGCCTCGACGGCGGGGACCATGTCCTCGTCTCCCGCGATCAGCACGGTGTCGCTCACCGCGTGGTGACGGGCCAGTGCCTCCAGGTCGCTGCGGATCTGCGCGTCGACGCCCTTCTGCTGCCCACGGGCGTTGAGGTTGCCGAGGCGCACCTTGACCCACGGAAGCTGCGCGATCACACGCTGGTCGACGGTGGGCACCCGGTCGCGGGCGGCGTCGTACCAGTAGACGCGCAGCAACTCGCCGGGGATGCGCTCCATCGCGTGCTTCTTGAGAGCTTGGATCAGCTCGTCGGCCGCTACGCGATATTCCTTGCGCTCCTTGGCGCCCAAGATGACCTCGCCCGCCGCAGCGTAGAGATAGCCGACGTCCACGAGAACGGCGTATTTCGCCGCCACGGGATGCGGTGTGAGGTCCGGGATTGCCATGCTCTCCTCCAGGCCTCGGTCCTAGGCAATGATCGGCTGACTATATTCCCCCATTTCTAGATAGTCCCAACTCTTAGCTCGCTTGACACCCACTTCCAAAGATCTAATGGGGCAGTGAGCTTGCTCGCCACGCTCCCGGCCCCGTGGGGAACGCCCTTCTCAGCTGATGTGCTGGGTTACGCCACGTTTCGCGGTTTCGAGCGGTTTGCACCAGGCTTGTCTGCCTTGTCGCAACTGCGATCACGAGCGCGGCGACCTCCTCCACGGTGGCGTCACCGTGAATGATCCTCAGATAGGGCTGATCCATGGACGCCTCCTACAGGGGGATGTTGCCGTGCTTCTTCGGCGGCAGGGTCTGGCGCTTGTTGCGCAGCGCGCGAAGCGCCCTGACGATCTTGACCCGGGTGTCCGAGGGCCGGATCACCGCGTCGACGTACCCCCGCTCGGCCGCGAGGTACGGATTGGCGAGCGTGTCCTCGTAGTCGGTGATCAGCCGGGTCCGCTCGGCGTCGGGGTCGTCCGCGGTCGTCAGCTCGCGCCGGTAGAGGATGTTGACCGCGCCCTGGGCGCCCATCACCGCGATCTGCGCCGTCGGCCACGCCAGGTTGATATCGGCCCCGAGGTGCTTGGAGCCCATGACGTCGTAGGCGCCGCCGTACGCCTTGCGGGTGATCACCGTGACCAGCGGCACCGTCGCCTCGGCATAGGCGTACAGCAGTTTGGCGCCGCGCCGGATGATCCCGTTCCATTCTTGATCAGTACCCGGAAGGAAGCCCGGCACGTCCACGAAAGTAAGGACGGGAATGTTAAAGGCATCGCAGGTGCGGACGAAACGCGCGGCCTTTTCGGAAGCGGCGATGTCCAGCGTGCCCGCGAAGCTCATCGGCTGGTTGGCCACCACCCCCACCGAGTGCCCCTCGACCCGGCCGAAGCCGACGACGATGTTGGGCGCGAACCCCGCGTGGATCTCCAGGAACTCGCCGTCGTCCAGCACGTGCTCGATGACCTGGTGCATGTCGTACGGCTGGTTCGCCGAGTCGGGGATGAGGGTGTCGAGCTCGCGGTCGGCGTCGCTGACGGCCAGGTCGGCGGGGGAGTCGAACACCGGGGTCTCGTCCATGTTGTTGGACGGCAGGTACGACAGGAGCGCCCGGGCGAACTCCAGGCAGTCGGCCTCGTCGGCCGCCTCGTAGTGGGCCACGCCCGACTTGGAGTTGTGGGTGTGCGCGCCGCCGAGCTCCTCGAACGTCACCTCCTCGCCGGTGACCGTCTTGATGACGTCGGGGCCGGTGATGAACATGTGCGACTTCTCGCGCACCATGAGCACGAAGTCGGTGAGCGCGGGGGAGTACACGGCGCCGCCCGCGCACGGGCCCATGATCAGGGAGATCTGCGGGATGACCCCCGAGGCGTGGACGTTGCGCTTGAAGATCTCGGCGTAGAGCCCGAGCGAGACGACGCCCTCCTGGATGCGCGCGCCCCCGGAGTCGTTGATGCCGACCACCGGGCAGCCGGTCTTGAGAGCGTGGTCCATGACCTTGACGATCTTCTCGCCGAACACCTCGCCGAGCGAGCCGCCGAAGACCGTGAAGTCCTGCGCGAAGACGGCCACCGGGCGGCCCGCCACGGTGCCGTACCCGGTGACCACGCCGTCGCCGTACGGCCGCTCGCGCTCCATGCCGAAGCTGGACGACCGGTGGCGGGCGAGCTCGTCGAACTCCACCAGCGATCCCTCGTCGAGGAACGCGACCAGCCGCTCACGGGCGGTCATCTTGCCCTTGGCGTGTTGTTTCTCCACCGCACGCGAGGATCCGGCGTGGGCGGCCTCGTCGAGGCGTCGCTCCAGGTCAGCGATCTTCCCCGCGGTGGTGTGCGGATCGATGCCCTCGACGTGCGGAACGGGCTCAGCGCTCATGTCCGTAGGTTAGTCCTCCTGTCAGATCGGCGGTCACCCGGAACCGTCCTTGGGCTCCCGATTAGAGTGACGGCATGACCGATTTCGCCAGTGGGCCCGGCTCGGCGGTCTCGGCGGGCTCCACCGGCCCCCCGGAAGCGGTCCGCACGCGGGGGCTCTACAAGCGGTTCGGCCCTCAGGTGGCGGTCGCCGGGGTCGACCTCGTGGTGCCGCGCGGCAGCTTCGCCGGCCTCGTCGGCCCGAACGGCGCAGGGAAGACGACCACGCTCAGCATGATCACCGGTCTGCTCATGCCCGACGCGGGCTCGGTGGAGGTCGGCGGGGTCGACGTGTGGCGTCACCCGGTGGCGGTCAAGGCCCAGGTCGGCGTGCTGCCCGAGGGACTGCGGCTGTTCGAACGGCTGTCGGGGCGCGAGCTGCTCTCGTACAACGGCCAGATCAGGGGCATCCCCAAGGAAGAGGTCGCCCGCCGCGCCGAGGAACTGCTGAACGTCATGGACCTCGCGGCCTCGGCCGACAAGCTGGTCGTCGACTACTCCACCGGCATGCGCAAGAAGATCGGCCTGGCCGCCGCACTGCTGCACAACCCCAAGGTCCTCTTTCTCGACGAGCCCTTCGAGGGCGTCGATCCGGTCAGCGCCAACACGCTCGCCGAGGTCCTCCAGCGCTACACCTCCTCCGGCTCGACCGTCGTGCTCTCCAGCCACGTGATGGAGCTCGTCGAGCGCCTCTGCGACTGGGTGTCGGTGATGAACCACGGCCGGATCGTGGCCCAGGGCACCCTGAGCGAGGTCCGCGGCGGCCACACGCTCAACGAGGCCCTGCTCGACCTGGTCGGCGTCCGCGGCACCGGCGAGGAGGGCCTGTCGTGGCTCGGATCCTCCCCCATGTGACCCCGGCGGGACCGGTATGAACAAGGAGTGCCCGAGCCGAGAGGGGCCGTCATGGCCTGGCTTTTCGTCCGCCTGAAGCTCCGCCTGATCGCCGGGAACCTTCGCGGCGACACCATGCGCCAGGTCGGCTTCGTCTTCACGATGATCGCGGCGGTCCTGGTGGCCTGCGGGGGGCTCCTTCTGATGAGCCTGTTGCGATTGGCACCCCCGGACGTGGCGGTGAACGCGGGCGTGGTGATGTTCACCTTGCTCACGCTGATCTGGGTGATCGGCCCGCTGCTCGTGTTCGGCGTGGACGAGACGCTCGACCCCGCGCGGCTGACCCTGTTCCCGCTCACGGCCCGCCAGATGGCCGCCGGCATGTTCGCCGCCTCGGCCACCGGCCCGTGGCCGCTGGCCTCGCTGTGCTTCCTCGCCGGCGCCGTCGTCGGGCTGTCGCGGAGCCTCACCGGGGTGCTGATCGGCCTGGTGGCCATCGTGCTGCAGGTCGCCCTGTGCATCGTCGTGTCGAGGGCCGTCACCACGGCGCTCTCGCGCGTGCTGCGCACCCGCCGGGGCCGCGACCTGCTGGCCGTGGGCGTCGTCTTCGTGATCCTGCTGACCCAGCTCCCCAACCTGCTTCTGAACCGGGGCCTCGGCGGCGATCCCGAGGAGTTCCTCGCGCGCCTCGCCTCGCTGGTGCGGTGGGGGCCGCCGGGCATGGCCGCGCACGCCATCGCCGACGGCGGGCTCCTCGGACTGGCCGAGGTCGTGATCGTCGCCCTGGTGGTGCTCGGGGCCGCCTGGCTGTGGATCGCGGCGCTGCGCAAGGCCATGGTGACCTCCGACTCCTCCACGCAGATCGGCTCGGTACGCCGCAGCCGCTTCGACGGTCTCCTGCCCGGGGGCGCGCTCGGCGCCGTCGTGGCCAAGGAGCTGAAGTACGTCCGACGGGAGCCGCGGGGCCGCATGGGGTGGATGGCGGCCATCGGCTTCTCTGGAGTGCTGATGTTCTCCCTGAGCAGCGGTCCCAATGGCATGGAAGGATCGGCGCTGGCCGTCGCCCCCGCGTGCGTCGGGGCGCTGATGATCGGGCTCCAGGCGGCGAACGCGTTCGGCATCGACGGGCGCGCCCTGTGGATGAACGCCATCGTCTACTCCTCCAACCGAGACCTGCGCACCGACTTCGCCGGACGGCATCTCGCCGTCTCCCTGGTGGCGGTCCCGCTGCTCGCGGTGCTCTCGGTCGCCGGAGCGCTGGTCGCCGGGCACCTGCCCTGGGCACTGCCCGCCGTGCTCACCTCCAGCGGGCTTCTGCTGGTCGCCCTCGGCGTCGGCGCCGTGACCAGCGTGATCCTGCCCTACACCTATCCCGACCGGATCAACGCCTTCACCAGCGCGGCTCCCGGCCAGGGCGGGGTGGCGTTCGCCGGGTCGTTCGGGGCGATGCTCGGCACCAGCATGCTGGCGTTTCCCATCGTGCTGCCGGTCTTCCTCGGGGCGACCTGGGTCGCCGTGCCGGCCGTGCCGTACGGGCTGGTGGTCGCCCTCGCGGGACGGCGCCTGGCCGCGACCATCGGATACGCCCGCCTCCCGGACCTTCTCGCCGCCGTCTCCCGGCCCGCCTGACGCCCCCCGCCTGCGGGCGCACACTGGTCTAGTCCAATAGGTGAGACCGGTATCCAGGTGGCACGGCCGACTGGATACCCTTCCTGGTATGGCCGCCATCGCTTCGCAGCAGGCAGACCGATCTCCTGTTGAACGCCACAGTGCCGTTTCCGAGATGCCCGACGAGTTGCGTGCCGATGTGCGCATGCTGGGCGAGCTGCTTGGCCGCGTCATCGCCGAGGACGGCGGGCCCGACCTGCTGGCCGACGTCGAGCGGCTGCGCAAGGCGGTGATCGCGGCGCGAAGGCGCGAGATCTCCGTGGACGAGGTGGCCGCGATGGTCGCCGAGTGGTCGATCGACCGGAGCGTGCAGATCGCCCGGGCCTTCACGTGCTACTTCCACCTGGTCAACCTCGCCGAGGAGCACTTCAGGATCCGCACCCTGAGGTCCAGGGACACCGGCGAGGCGACGCTTCCCGAGTCCCTGGCGCAGGCGGTCGGCGAGCTGAAGCACGACCTCCGTTCCGATGAGCTCACGAAGCTGATCTCCGAGCTGGAGTTCCGCCCGGTGCTGACCGCGCACCCCACCGAGGCGCGCCGCCGCGCGGTCGTCACGGCCATCCAGCGGGTCAGCGCGCAGCTCGCGGAGTACAACGCGCCCGACAGGGGAGCGCACGAGCGTCAGGAGGCGCACCGCCGCCTGCTCGAAGAGATCGACATGCTGTGGCGCACCGCCCAGCTCCGGCACACCAAGCTCGACCCGCTCGACGAGGTCCGCACGGCCATGTCGGCGTTCGACGAGACCCTGTTCCGTACGGTCCCGCGCATCTACAGGTCCCTGGACGCCGCGCTCGCCGAGGGCTCAGGCACGCGCGAGCCGCAGGCCAAGGCCTTCATCCGCTACGGGAGCTGGATCGGCGGCGACCGCGATGGCAACCCCAACGTGACCGCCCGGGTCACCCGCGAGGCGGTGCTCATCCAGGCCGAGCACGTGCTGACCGCGCTGGAGAACGCCGCCACCCGCATCGGCCGCACGCTCACCGTCTCCGCCCTGTACGGCGCGCCCAGCAAGGGGCTGCTCGCCGCCCTGGCCGCGGCGGCCGACGACCATCCGGAGCTGGTCTCCGAGCTGGGCATGCGCTCGCCGCGCGAACCGCACCGGCAGTGGCTGCTGTTCGTGGCCGCCAGGATCGCCGCCACCCGCCGCCGCGACCTCGACCTTGCCTACCGCTCGCCCGAGGAGCTGCTCCGCGACCTGCGCACGTGCCAGGCGTCCCTGGTGTCCACGGGGGCGACCCGCCAGGCGTACGGGGAGATTCAGCACCTCATCTGGCAGGTCGAGACCTTCGGGTTCCACCTGGCAGAGCTGGAGGTCCGCCAGCACTCGCAGGTGCACGCCCAGGCGCTTGAGGAGATCAGGTCCGGCACGACCTCCGAGCGCACCGAGGAGGTCCTGGCGACGATCCGGATGATCGCCTGGATCCAGGAGCGGTTCGGCGTCGCCGCCTGCTCGCGGTACGTGGTGTCCTTCACCCGGTCGGCCGGCGACATCGCCGCCGTCTACGAGCTCGCCGAGCACGCCCTGGGCGGCCGCACCCCCGTCCTCGACGTCGTGCCGCTCTTCGAGTCCGGGGAGGACCTCGCCAACTCAGCGGACGTGCTCACCGGGATGCTCGGCCTTCCGGCCGTCCAGAACCGCCTGGCCGTGAACGGTCGCCGCCTTGAGGTCATGCTCGGCTACTCCGACTCGGCCAAGGAGCTCGGCCCGGCCGCCGCGACGCTGAAGCTCTACGACGCGCAGGCCGAGCTGGCCGCCTGGGCCCTCACCAACGACGTCCGGCTGACCCTCTTCCACGGCCGGGGCGGCGCCCTCGGCCGGGGCGGCGGCCCCGCCAACCGGGCCGTACTGGCCCAGGCCCCCGGATCGGTCGCCGGCCGGTTCAAGGTCACCGAGCAGGGCGAGGTCATCTTCGCCAGGTACGGCCACCCGGCGATCGCCCTGCGGCACATCGAGCAGGTGACCAACGCCGTGCTGCTCGCCTCCACCCATTCGGTCGAGGCCCGTACGGCCGAGGCCGCCGCACGTTTCCGGCTGCTGGCCGAGCAGGTCGCCTCCGCCTCCGAGCACGCCTACCGCTCGCTGACCGAGGCGTCCGGGTTCCCCGAGTGGTTCGGCCTGGTCAGCCCTCTGGAGGAGATCGGCTCGCTGCGCCTCGGCTCGCGTCCCGCGCGGCGCGGCCTCGGGGCGCCGAGGTCCCTGGACGACCTGCGGGCGATCCCGTGGGTGTTCGCCTGGGCCCAGACCCGCGTCAACCTCCCCGGCTGGTACGGCCTCGGCAGCGGCCTGCTCGCCGCCACCCGCCCCGAACCGGCCGCCACCCGCCCAGAAGAACCGGGCGCCGGCGGACAGGAGCCAGGGCCGGGGCTCGAGGAGCTGCGGCGGGCGTACCACGAGTGGCCGCTGTTCGCCTCGCTCCTCGACAACGCCGAGATGTCCCTCGCCAAGACCGACCGCCAGATCGCGGCCCGCTATCTCGCGCTCGGTGGAAGGCAGGACTTCTCCGACCAGGTGCTCGCCGAGTACGACCTGACCCGCAAGCTCGTCCTGGCGATCACTGGGCACTCGCGGCTGCTGGAGAGCAGGCGCGTCCTGTCCCTGGCCGTCCAGCTCCGCGACCCCTACGTCGACGCGCTCTCCCACCTCCAGCTCCGCGCCCTCTCGGCCCTGCGCGCCGAGGACAACCTCTTGGAGGACGAGCGCGAACGCCTCGAAACCCTCCTGCTGCTCAGCGTCAACGGCGTCGCCGCCGGCCTCCAGAACACCGGCTGACCGATCGCTCCCAGCGGACCAGAGGTCGAACCGTTAAGCGGGAATCAAGGCACGAGGCCGTGGTCTTTGGCCCAGGCGACGAATCCGCCTGGGCCAAAGGGAAGGTGATACTCGCTGGAGAGAAGGTCGTCGGCCAGCTCACCCACCAGCATTGCGGTGAGCAGCCCCTGCCTGATCGCATCGCACAGGAGAGCCAGAGTGGGGCGGCAAGAGATCTTGTGAGTCTCCGCCGCCTTGCGCCCAGCGCGGTCGTCGATGACAGCTACACCCCCGATGGTCGAGGCCAGAGCCAGGACTCCGGCCTCCCCACGGTTACGATCTCTTCGTACCAGCAACTCTGAGTACTGGGCAAAGGCTGCTATCTCCTGAGGACTGCGCATCTCCCGGTGCTCGATCCACGATGCGTTCAACGCGGCTGCGATGCGGTTATCCACGCTCGCTCCTGCCCGTAACTCCTCTACGACGACATCCGGTATCATCGCCCGCCGCTCGCCGACGACGGCTTTCAGCGGGCCGAGCCAGTTGTTGATCGCGAAGTGGCTTAGTGGACCTGTGTCGAACACGAGTATCTCGTTGTCCATAGACGTCAGGAGACGAACGTCCATATGGCGCTTTCCGGAAGCTTGGGAAGCGGCGGCAGGTCATCCTCGACCCATGTTTCCATGAGAAGATCGGTGGCCCGGGCGGCGGAAACCGTGGCGTTGCGATAGAGCCGCAATATGGATTCGACATACCGTCTACTCAGATGCGTAGGAGCCATCTCGTCTGAGACCACCAGGTTGAAATCCACGATGTCAGCCTTCGTCGTGCGGACCACGCGAATCTGGCGAGCGTCGGACAGGCTGGCGAGTCCGAGTTCTACCAGCCGACGCGCCAACGTTGACATGTCCACCTGGAAAGCGCTGGCGGTCTTGACTGCGGCGGTGCGCAGGTCGGATTGCGTGCGGACCTTGGTCCACAACTCTTCAAGACCTTTGGGAGGCAGTAGGAGAGCGCGGGCAAAGCGGTCCAGGCGTGACTCCCAGGCGTCATCGCTGTCCTGCTCGGCGATTCGCCAGTCGACGGTGTACTCATCCGCGAACAGGTAGTGGCCCAGCTCGTGTGCGAATGCCAGGCGGCGGCGGCCGACGCGGAGGCTCCCATTGATAACGGCCACTCCTCCCTCAGCCAGCAGGATCGAGGCGGCATCAGCCGCGTCCGCGCCCAAATCGAAGCTGAAGGCGAGGAGACCGATTTCGGCCGCACGGCCGGACGCCTGCAAAAAAGGCTCGACCGCATCCAGCCCGAGCAGCTTGCGGGCTTCCACAGCCGACTGTTCCGCATCTTCAGCGGAGCCCGGCCGTGCCATGTTGACGGTGCTGAGAGTCAGCTTCACGTCATGTTCGGTGGCGAACTCGACATGCCGGGCCACCTGCTCCACCAGTCGGTCGATCTTCGGGCTGACCGCTCCAGGTTCTTGGAGGTTACGGTGGGAGACGATCGCGGCCGGCACCCGCCTGACGAACCACTCGATCCTTTCGCCGAGAGTGTCGGCGATGCGTGCGAGTTCCAACGCGGAGATGCGTCGCGAGCCATGCTCTATCTTTGCCAGGGCCGACCTGTCAAGAGAGGTCGCCGTCGCGAGCTCCGCCTGGGTCAGCCCGGCTCGACGGCGGGCATCCGCGACACGCTCTCCCATCCAGGCGCCGTCATCCACATTCACGTGTTCGATAATAGAACAATCCGCTGGCCTGCTCAACGCCGATTCGGAGATTCCCCTGCTCAGAGGGTTAGCCGAAGGAAGCGGTCGGTGAGCTCTCCCACCTCCAGCTCCGCGCCCTCTCGGCCCTGCGCGCCGAGGACAACCTCTCGGAGGACGAGCGCGAACGCCTCGAAACCCTCCTGCTGCTCAGCGTCAACGGCGTCGCCGCCGGCCTCCAGAACACCGGCTGAACGGCACCCGGCGAGCGGGAATCCCGGGAAACATATCGGAGAGTTCTCATCCCTTTACAGTGGGTGGGTGCCGGGTTAACTTACAACCACACGGTTGCAAGGGAATCGTCCGACGATGGTTCGACCACGTCGCGGTTCTGGAACGTTCCGGCTGAGCCATCGAGGAGCGCGGCAGAAGGGAGCAGTTCGTACGCACCGATTCCGATGTCCTACGGCCGGCGCGGCTGGTCCTCGACCAGCTCGAAGCCGTATGCACGGGCGAGTTCACCAGATGTCCGGCCTGCTCGCGCAGGTCTCCGGCCCAGAAGAGAGCAACCTGACGAGAGGACACGACAGATGAGCGTCATCAACCTCGCCGAGGACTTCGAAAACCTGAGCCTTACTCTGGTCTCCGACTTCCACGCCCCGGCCAAGCGGGTGTGGCAGCTGTGGGCCGACCCGCGGAAGCTGGAGCGCTGGTGGGGGCCGCCGAGCCACCCGGCGAAGGTGGAGGAGCACGACCTGACCCCCGGCGGCAAGGTCACCTACGCCCTCACCGGCCCGGACGGTGACATCTACCGCGGCTGGTGGAAGGTCACGGCGGTCCACGCGCCGACGTCCCTGGAGTTCACCGACGGGTTCGCCGACGAACACGGGAGACCGGTCCCGGACCTGCCGATCACCAAGATGCACATGCGGCTCATCGACCACAACGGCGGCACCCGGATGGAGCTGCGCGCGTCCTTCGGCTCCCGGGAGCAGATGGACCATCTGGTGGCCATGGGCCTGATGGACGGCCTGCCGCTGGCGATCGGCCAGCTGGACGTCCTGCTCGCCGTCTGACAGACCCTGGCCCGGTGGGTCAGCCGCATCAATGGGGGTTCTCAGGTGATGCGGCCGGGGCCGGCGTAGATGTTGAAGCGCTCGCCTCTGAGGAAGCCGACGAGAGTCAGACCGAACTCCCTGGCCAGATCCACGGCCAGGGAGGACGGGGCGGAGACACCGCAGACCATGGGAAGGCCCGCCGCCAGGGCCTTCTGCATGATCTCGTAGCTGGTCCTGCCGCTGACGAGCAGGAGGGACGTGCTGAGCGGCAGCCGTCCGGACATCAGGGCCCATCCGACGAGCTTGTCCACGGCGTTGTGCCGCCCGACGTCCTCCCGCAGCGCGAGGAGGGATCCCTCGGCCGTGAACAGTCCCGCGGCGTGCAGGCCCCCGGTCTTGCCGAAGATGCCCTGGGCCTTCCTCAACCGGTCGGGCAGCTCGTAGAGGAGCTTGGCGGGGACCGGCGGAAGCACCCGCGAGGACGCCTCCTCCCCGGGCGCCTTCCCCTCCAAAAAGGCCTCCCCCGAGGAGGCCTTGTGCTCCATGGAGGTGTGGCGGGCGTGGAGGGCTTCGAGGCTGGCGGTGCCGCAGACGCCGCAGGCGCTTGAGGTCAGGAAATGTCGTTGCATAGTGGGTAGTTCGGGGAGCGTCGCCCCGCGCAGCCGTACGGTGACGGTGTTGTAGCGGGCCTCCGGCGGGAGGTCCTCGTCGGTGCAGTACGCGATCGAGGCGATGTCCTCCGGTCCCGCGATGCCCTCGCCCGAGAGGAACCCGGCGGCGAGCTCGAAGTCGGCCCCCGGCGTCCGCATGGTGATCGCCAGGGTACGGGTGGCGCCGCCCGCGGTGATCCGGATCTCCAGCGGTTCCTCGGTGGCGAGGTCGTCCCGGCGGTCCCGTGCCGTGCCCCCGGAGACCTCGCGTACGCGCACCCGCGCCGTCGGCCCCGGCCTCACACGTCCCGCGGTCGTCATGGTGCGGCCTTCCTGAGCGTCACGACGGCGTTGTAGTCGGGGATCCGCGCGTCGGGGGAGCGGCGGGTGACGTCCAGCAGCACGTTGCCCTCCGGCCAGTGGATCTGCAGGTTGCCCGGGGTCAGCGGTGCCCGCGTCACGCGCCCGGTGAACGTCCCCGCGGCGCCGCTCAGCTCCACCTCGGTGCCGTCGGGCAGCCCGAGCCGGTCGGCGTCGTACGGGCTCATCAGCACGGCCTCGCGGGTGGCGCCGTTGAAGCCGTCACGCCGCTCGTGGACCATGCTGTTGAACTGCTTGCCGCGCCGGGTGGCGACCATGAAGGAGCCGTCCGGGCGTTCGAGCCGGGGCGGTTCGACGGGCGAGAAGTGGCCGAGCCCGTCGGCGGTCGGGAAGCGTCCGCCGGGACACAGGTGCCGCCCGCCGTACTGCACGTTGTCACCGAACTTCGCGAGCCCGGCGATCCCGGCGTAGAACGGCACGGCGTCCTCGATGTCCCTGCGGATCTGGGGCGTTCCCCCGGGGTACCGGATCTTGTCCGCCAGCTCCGGACGGGCGCGGGCCGCCAGCTCGGTGAAGATCTTCCACTCCGGCCATGCCTCCCCGACGCGGGGCCCTCGGACCTCGGGGGAGAAGATGACGCGGCGCTCGGTCGAGGTCTCGGTGACCCCGCCCTCCATCTCGTACCGCGTCTGGGCCGGGAGCAGGAGGACGTCGCCCTCCGACTCGACCAGCATCTGACTGGACAGGACGATGTCGACGTGGACCCGGAGCGAGAGCCGGGACAGCGCGTCACGGCAGTAGGCCGGATCGGGGAGCACCTCCAGGAAGTTGCCCCCGGAGGAGATCAGCACGTCCAGCTCGCCCGCGTGGGCCGCGTCGATCATGTCGGTCGCGGTGAGCCCGGGCGTGGAGGGGACCTCGAAGCCCCACTTCTCGCTGAACCTCCCGGCGTTCTCCGGGGTGATCGGAAGGCCGCCGGGGAGCCCGGTGGCGTAGGCGCCCATCTCGGCGCCGCCCTGCACCCCGCTGTGCCCGCGGATCGGCATGAGCCCGCAGTTGTCCCGGCCCACGAAGCCCCTGGCCAGGGCGAGGTTCACGATCGAGCGGACGTTGTCCTCGCCATAGGAGTGCTGGGTGATGCCCATCGACCAGACCAGGACGGCGGACTTCGCCTCGCCGAGCAGCTTGGCCAGCTCGTACATCTGCTCCCGCGTGGCACCGCTGAGGGTTTCGAGCGTCTCCCACGTCTGCCCGGCCACGGCCGCCCGTACGTCCTCGAAGCCGGAGGTGTGCTGGTCGATGAACGCCTTGTCCAGCCAGTCGTTCTCGACGAGGTGCTTGAGCACGCCGTTGAGGAAGCCGATGTCGCCCCCGACGTTCACCCCGAAGAAATCGTCGGTGATCTTCGTGCCGAACAGCGCGGACTCGGCGTTGGACGGCACCCAGTAACGCTCCATGCCCGGCTCGCGGTAGGAGTTCACCATCGCGATGCGGGTGCCCGCCTTCTTGGCGTGGTACAGGTACTTCATCGCGACGGGCTGGTTGTTCGAGGGGTTCGACCCGATGAAGACGATCAGGTCGGAGCCGATCCAGTCGGTGTAGGAGCAGGTGGTCGCGGCGGCGCCGATGGTCTGCTTGAGCGCGACCGTCGAGGGCGAGTGGCAGATGCGCGCCGCGTTGTCGACCGAGTTCGTGCCGAGCGCCCGTACGGCCTTCTGCGCCGCGAAGTAGTTCTCGTTGGGGACGCCCCGGCTGGTGAGGTACACCCCGAGCCTGGTGCCGCGCAGGTGGGACGCGGCCAGGCCGAGCGCCTCATCCCAGTCCACGCGGGTGAAACCGGGCTCGCCCGCGCGCCGGAGCATGGGGTAGGGCAGGCGGCCGAGGTCGCGCAGCTCCGCGCTCCGCAGCTTGGCGAGCGGGGCCACGTCGGCCAGCGCCGAATGGTCCAGCGCGGGCATGGTGTTCAGCTGGAGCAGCCGCAGGCGGATGTTGCACAGGTGGATCTCGTCCATGGTCCAGTCGCGCATGCCGCGGGTGCCGAGGGCGCAGCCGTCGCAGGTGCCCTCGTTGAGGATGCGCCAGGCGAAGCGACGGTTGCCCTTCACCGACCGGAACGCCTTCCACAGCTCCAGATAGTTGTTGGGCTTGCGCTCACCGATGCCGAAGGGCTTCCAGCTCGCCCAGTTCCGAGGGTCCAGACGCTTGCTCACCGGACGTTCACCTGTTTCTTCCGCCTGCCTGCCGGTCATTCCCGGGGCCCACTCATAGCATCACCTCTCACCCTGTTTTGACTAACCGAGGACCACGCCGACATCCGGGGCCACCGGCCGGGCCTGTTGGTCACCCACGGTCAAAATTATGGTGGCCGTACGTAGTGTTCGCTGGTCATGGCGGTAAGCAGGCCCCGCCACTCCCTGCGAAGGAGGAGGATGGAGAAGTGCTTGACTCGCCGTACACCGATCTCGACCGGCCGCCGCTCTCGCAGGCGGCGCTGTCCCGGGCCGTCGTCCGGCCGGGCGGCCTCTGGTCCCAGCTGACCGTCGTCGACCGCACCGGGTCCACCAACGCCGACCTGGCCCAGGCCGCGCGCGACGGCGCGCGCGAGGGCGCCGTGCTGATCGCGGAGCTCCAGCTCGCGGGGCGCGGCCGGCTCGGCCGCGCGTGGACCGCGCCCGCGCGCTCTGGGCTGACCTTCTCCCTGCTGCTGCGCCCGGCGCTCTCCCCTGCCAGACAGGGCTGGATCACGCTGCTGGTGGGGCTGGCCGCCGCGTCCGCCGTCCACCGCGTCGCCGGCCTGGACGTACGGCTGAAGTGGCCGAACGACCTGCTCGTCGGCGAGCGCAAGATCGCGGGAGTGCTGGCCGAGCGGGTGGAGGGCGCGGTCATCGTCGGCATGGGGCTCAACGTGTCGGTGCGCGCCGAGGAACTGCCGGTCACCACCGCCACCTCGCTGGCCATCGAGGACGCCGAGTGCACCGACCGCGACCCGCTGATCAGGGCCGTGCTGCGGGAGATCGAGTCCCACTACCGCGACTGGCTGGCGGCCGACGGCGACGCCGACGCGTGCGGCCTGCGAGCCGCCTACATCGCGATGAGCGCCACGGTCGGCCAGGAGGTGCGGGTGGAGCTTCCCGGGGAGCGCCTGCTGACGGGCGTCGCCACCGGCGTCGACGGCTCCGGGCACCTGATCGTCCGAGCCGACGGCGTCGAGCACGCGCTCAGCGTGGGCGACGTGGTCCACGTGAGGCCCGCCGCCGAGCAGACCCCCTGAGGCCGCCGCCGGGTGGGCCTCCGAGGGGTGCGGGACGGCGGCCCGGCCGGGTGCGCGAGCGTCAAGGCGAGCCCAAGGGAATGTCCTGGTTGGCGGAGCTTCGGTCCGGCACGGAAAGATAGGGCAGACGTGGGGGAGATCGACGTGCCACGATTTGCCCCATGGGTCTCCCTGAACATCATCTGACGGCGGGGGAGCGGGTCGTCCACTCGTTCCACCCCCACTGGAAGCGCCTGATCCTTCCCTTCTTCGCGCTGCTCCTGGTCATCGTCGCTTCGAGCGCGGCGTTCTACTTCATTCCCGTGGACTACGAGTACGCCCGGTACGCGTGGATCGCGGTCGCCGTCGTGTCCGTGGTCGCGCTGGCGCTCTGGTCGTTCATCCCGTACCTGCGGTGGAAGACCACGTCGTACACGCTCACCACCCACCGGTTCAACATCAGCACCGGCATCCTGAGCAAGTCCGACGACGACATCCCGTTGACCAAGGTCAACAGTGTGAGCTCCGACCAGACGTTCGTGGAGCGGATGCTCGGCTGCGGGACCCTCGTGGTCGAGTCCGCCTCCGACAAGGGCGAGATCAACCTCAGGGACATCCCCAAGATCCAGGCCGTTCGGTCGGAGTTGTTCCGGCTGGTGGAGGATGCCTCCGACGGAGACATCGACGGCCGGTGAGAAATGCCCCGAACGTGGCGTAACCTCCTGAAGGTGCGTGAGACGGAGACCGCGGGACGTCCGACGGCCGAGCAGATCGAGCGGCTGTTCGTGGGTTCCGCGCCTCGTCACACGCGCGGGGAGGTGGCGAGGCGGGCCGGGGTCCCCTCGGAGCTCGCCCAGCGCATCTGGCGCGCGCTCGGGTTCGCCACGCCCGCCGACGAGACGCCCGCCTTCACCGACGCCGACGTGGAGGCGCTGCGCCGGGTCGCCGGCATGCTCGGCAGTGACCTGATCGACGAGACCACCGTCGTACGGATGGCCAGGGCGCTCGGCCAGACCACGGCCAGGCTCGCCCAGTGGCAGGCCGAGATCTTGGTCGGGGCGACGCTCGATCCGGGGGAGGCGCCGACCGAGAAGGAACTGGCTGCCGTCCTCGAACTCTCCCGCAAGATCCTGCCCGAGTTCGAGCGGCTGCTCGTCCATGTCTGGCGGGCCCAGCTCGCCGCGGCCGGCACCCGCCTGCTCACGACCACCGACATGAACGCCGAGACCGTGCCGGGCCGCCTGACCCTCGCCGTCGGGTTCGCCGACCTGGTCTCCTTCACCCAGGTCTCCCGCGAGCTGGACGAGCAGGGCCTGGCCGAACTGGTGGAGAACTTCGAGTCCAGGATCTCCGACGTCGTCGCCGCGCACGGCGCGCGGGTGGTCAAGACCCTCGGGGACGAGGTCCTGTTCACCGCCTCCACGGCGGAGACGGCGTCGCGCGTCGCGCTGGAGCTGGTCGACGTGATCCGCGCCGAGGGCAGGGAGGTGCGCGTCGGCCTGTCGTACGGCCCCGTGCTCCCGATCATGGGCGACGTCTTCGGGACGACGGTGAACCTCGCCGCGCGGCTGACCGCGATCGCCCGCCCATGCACGGTGCTCGTCGATCAGGGCGTGGCCGAGGCGGTCGAGGGCAGGCCGGGGCTCGCCGCCCAGCGGATCCGCCGGAGACCGGCCCGCGGCCTCGGGGTGATCCAGCCCTACGTACTACGCCGGTCTTGACGCGCCACACCGGTCGTCAACATTCTGAAACGCCATTGATGTGTCTGTACACGCTGACGCATGTCGATAAAGGGAGGGACCCACCATGCCGTACGAAGTCCAGGGTGTGATCGCGGGGGGCAAGGGCGAGGCCGTGTCGGTGCGGACCGTCATCGTCCCCGACCCGGGGCCCGGCGAGGCGGTCGTGAACGTGCAGGCCTGCGGGGTGTGCCACACGGACCTGCACTACCGCGAGGGCGGGATCAACGACGAGTTCCCCTTCCTGCTCGGCCACGAGGCCGCCGGTGTCGTCGAGGCCGTGGGGGCGGGCGTCACGAGCGTCGCCCCCGGTGACTACGTGATCCTCAACTGGCGTGCCGTCTGCGGCAACTGCCGGGCGTGCCTGCGCGGCCGTCCGTGGTACTGCTTCGCCACCCACAACGCCGCCCAGAAGATGACCCTCGCCGACGGCACGCGGCTCAGCCCCGCCCTCGGCATCGGCGCGTTCGCCGAGAAGACGCTGGTGGCCGCGGGGCAGTGCACGAAGGTCGACCCCGACGCCCGGCCCGCCGTGGCCGGCCTGCTCGGCTGCGGCGTGATGGCCGGCCTCGGCGCCGCGATCAACACCGGCGGGGTGTCCCGAGGCGACTCGGTGGCGGTCATCGGGTGCGGTGGCGTCGGGAACGCGGCCATCCTCGGATCGTCGATCGCGGGCGCCTCGAAGATCATCGCGGTGGACGTGGACGACCGCAAGCTCGCCCTCGCGGGCCAGTTCGGCGCGACCCACACCGTCAACTCCAGGACCGCCGACCCGGTGGAGGCGATCCGCGACCTCACCGGCGGGCACGGCGCCGACGTCGTGATCGAGGCGGTCGGCCGCCCCGAGACGTACAAGCAGGCCTTCTACGCCCGCGACCTCGCGGGGACCGTCGTGCTCGTGGGCGTGCCGACCCCCGACATGACCCTCGACCTGCCGCTGCTGGACGTCTTCGGCAGGGGCGGCTCGCTGAAGTCCTCCTGGTACGGCGACTGCCTCCCGAGCCGCGACTTCCCCATGCTCATCGACCTCTACCTGCAGGGCAGGCTCAACCTCGACGGGTTCGTCTCAGAGACGATCGAGCTGGACCAGGTCGAGGAGGCCTTCGCCAAGATGCACCGCGGCGAGGTCCTGCGCTCGGTGGTGGTCCTGTGACGATCGGGAAGCTCGTCACCTCGGGCACCTTCACGCTGGACGGCGGCACCTGGGACGTCGACAACAACGTCTGGTTCGTGGGCGACGACCACGAGGTGGTCGTCATCGACGCCGCGCACGACGCGCACGCCATCCAGGAGGCGGTGGGCGGGCGCCGGCTGAAGGCGATCATCTGCACCCACGCGCACAACGACCACATCAACGCCGCCGGGGCACTGGCCGACGCCACGGGCGCCCCGATCCTGCTGCATCCGGCCGACGCGGTCCTGTGGGAGATGGTGTACGGCACGGAGCGGCCGTTCGAGCCGCTCCAGGACGGTGACGTGATCGAGGTGGCGGGCACCGCCCTGCGCGTGCTCCACACGCCCGGCCACGCTCCGGGGGCCGTCAGCCTGTACGTTCCCGACCTCGGGGCCGTCTTCACGGGCGACACGCTCTTCTCGGGCGGGCCGGGGGCCACCGGACGGTCATACTCGTCGTTCGAGACGATCATCGACTCCGTCAGGGACCGGCTGCTGACCCTTCCGCCGGAGACCGTCGTCCACACCGGGCACGGCGACTCGACGAGCATCGGCTCCGAGGCCCCCGACCTGGAGAAGTGGATAGCCCGGGGTCACTGATCGGCCACAGGTCACTGACATCGCCTGCCGGCCTGGACAGGGCAGCGCGAGGTCAGTGACCCAGTGCCGCCTCAATGATGGGGTGAAGGCAACGTCAGTGTTGCGCAGCTCACGTAGGCAAGCCTTACCGACTTGGGTTATCTTAGGTGTGCCTTACCTACTTCCCCCGCCGTGAGAGGCATTCCACGCATGTACGTATGCATCTGTCAGGCCGTGACCGAGCATGACGTTCACGCCTGTATCGCCGCAGGTGCGAAGAGCGCGCGTCAGATCCGTGACTCCACGGGGGCGGGCAGGGACTGCGCGACATGCGTCCGGAAGATATGTGCGATGCTGAAGCGATCTGAGGAACTTGTCGCGACCGCATAGGAGCCTTGCGCATGCAGGGGGACAAAGACATCATCGCTCTGCTGAACGAGCAGCTGACATCAGAGCTCACGGCGATCAACCAGTACTTCCTTCACGCCAAGCTGCAGGAGCACTGGGGATACACCAAGCTCGCCGCATATACGAGGGCCGAGTCCTTCGAAGAGATGAAGCACGCTGAGGTGCTCACCGACCGCATCCTGATGCTCGAAGGCCTTCCGAACTACCAGAAGCTCGGCACGCTGCACATCGGGCAGACCGTGAAGGAGCAGTTGGAGGCCGACCTGCAGCTTGAGATCGAGGTGGTCCAGCGTCTGCGCCCCGCCATCCAGCTGATGCGCGAGCGCGGTGACGCGACCTCCGCCCGCGTCTTCGAGACCATCCTCGACGACGAAGAGCACCACATCGACTACCTTGAGACCGAGTTGCAGTTGCTGAACACCCTCGGCGAGCCTCTCTACCTCCAGCGTTTCGTGGAGCTTCCGGGCGATTCTGGGTCAAGTTCGTAAGCCCCTGGATTTTTTAGGACATTTTTGCTCAGGCCACCGCGAGCGGTGCCTGAGAACGCGCCAACGACACGGCCCGCCGGGCACTTCCGGCGGGCCGTCGGCGTCTTCCGGTGTGTCCTCGGCGTGTCCGGGCATGTCGGCACCGCTCGGCGCGGATACTCCTGGTGCGCTTGGGGTACCAGGTAGTGCGGGAGGGCTCATCCCCCTTTCTCCGTCTTTGCCCAGGTCAATTGGTGGGTCAACGACAAGTCAAACCGCGCGCTGTACCCGGGAAACGATCGCCTAAGGTCCTACGATCGCTTTATGACCTGCGTACTTCTCGCCGAGGATGACACCTCGATCTCCGAGCCCCTGGCGCGCGCGCTGCGCCGAGAGGGCTATCAGGTGGAGGTGAGCCCCGATGGCCCGCAGGCCCTGGAAAGGGCTCTGTCCGGGGGCGTCGACCTCATCGTGCTTGACCTGGGCCTACCGGAAATGGACGGCCTGGAGGTCGCCCGCCGCATTCGCGCCGAAGGGCACGGCACGCCCGTGCTGATCCTGACGGCGCGGGTCGACGAGGTGGACACCGTGGTCGGCCTCGACGCGGGGGCCGACGACTATGTGACCAAGCCGTTCCGGCTCGCCGAGCTACTGGCCCGTGTGCGGGCGCTGCTGCGGCGCGGCACCTCTGAGACCCCCGTGGTCCAGGGCGTGCGCATCGACGCCGACTCGCGGCGGGCCTGGATGGGAGACAAGGAGCTGCATCTGACCACCAAGGAATTCGACCTGTTGCGCGTGCTGGTACGCGACGCCGGCAAGGTCGTCACCCGCGAGCAGATCATGCGTGAGGTGTGGGACACCAACTGGTGGGGTTCGACCAAGACTCTCGACATGCACATCTCGTGGCTGCGCCGCAAGCTGGGGGACGATGCCGCCAAGCCGCGTTACATCACCACGGTTCGTGGGGTTGGCTTCCGGTTCGAGCGCGAATAGCCCATAGCTAGATGCGCCGTAGGTTGCTGTCTTCGACCTTGGTGGTCGCGGCCATCGCGGTCCTGCTCCTGGGTGTTCCGCTCGGTCTGGTGGTGACCCGTCTCATCAACGACGAGGCGGTCCAGCAGCTCCGGGCACAGGCGACGCTGCTGCTCAGCCAGGTGGAATACGCCCGCATCGAGGATCGGCCCATAGATCCCGACGAGCTGCAGCGGCAGTATCCCAACAGGTATGTCCAGATCTTCATCCGCAACAGCCCGACGGTCATCGTCGGTACGGAGCCGCCCCCCGATCGGCAGATGACCGAGGAAACCCATTCCGAGAGTGGGGTCTATGTCCGGATAACGCGTGACCGAGACCAGGTCGAGCGGAACATCCGGGGATGGCTCCTGCTCATCGTGGCCCTGGCCGGGCTCGCACTCGCGGTCGCGGTGTCGCTCGCCGTCGTGCAGTCACGCCGGCTCACCCTGCCGCTCCTGGATCTCGCCAGGATCGCGGAGCGGCTGGGCTCCGGTGACGCTCGCCCCAGCAGGCACCGCTACGGCATACCCGAGCTCGATCGGGTGGCCGAGGTGCTCGACCGGAGCGCCACCCGCATCGCCGACCTGCTGAGCCGCGAGCGTGAGTTCGCCACCGACGCCTCCCACCAGTTGCGCACGCCCCTCACGGGGCTGACCATGCGGCTGGAGGAGATCGTGGCCGCCGCCACCCAGCCCGCGATCGTGCGCGAGGAGGGCGAGGCGGCGATCATCCAGGCCGAGCGGCTCACCGCCGTCATCGACGAGCTCCTCGCCGCCGCCCGGCGGCAGCGCCACGCGCAGGCGGAGGCCATCTCCGTGGACGAGGTGCTGCGCCAGCAGATCACCGAGTGGGAGCCGGCCTTCCGCAGGTCAAGACGGTCGCTCCATCTTGAGGGAAGACGCGGCCTGCGCGCGCTCGTCAGCAAGGGCGGCCTGAGCCAGGTGGTGTCGACGTTACTGGAGAACTCCCTGGAGCACGGTGACGGCCCGGTGACGATCACGACGGGCAACTCGGACAAGTCCATCGTCATCGAGGTGGCCGACAAGGGGCAGGGGATCCCCGAGCACCTTCGCGCGCGCGTGTTCGACCGCAACGTCAGCGGCGCCGGGGGTACGGGGCTCGGGCTGACCCTGGCCCGGGCGCTCACCGCCTCGGACGGCGGGCGCTTAGAGCTGGTGCGGCCCCGCCCGGCGGAGTTCGCGCTCTTCCTGCGCCCCGCCGTCGAGACGGCACGGCACCGCGTGGTGAGCGGTCCGGCGTGACGCCGGACGATCGGCCGGCGCGATCAGAGCTTGGTGGCCCGCTCCGGCGGGGGTGAGAAGGCGGCGTGGCCGCCATCGCCGTTCAGGCGCGCAGGGTCTCCCAGCGGGACGCCGGGAGTGGCCGGCGGCGGGATCCGCGAACCCGGGTCGGGGCTCGGGGCCGGCTCCTCGCCCGTCTCGGGGAGCCCGGTGTGCGGGTCTTTGTGACCTTCCAGGCGGAGCAAATATGCCCGCTCGCCTCGGTCGACACGCGGA
>NZ_JBEZFH010000056.1:0-36594 GCF_040649355.1 Sphaerisporangium sp. NPDC049002
GACCTGGCGACTGGACGGCACGAGCCGGATGAATCGAGAGGTTCACGTCCGGATCTGTGGGGGCGGGCAGGTGAGATTCCTGCCCGCTACCCGGCAAGCTGGCTTCGATGTGCGGGTTGTCGTTGCTGGTCTTGGGACGGCTGTGCGACTTGGCCACGCCCAGGTCGATGAGCAGCTCGGCGACGGTCTTGGACTTCATCGACGAGCCGCGGTCGGCGTGCAGGGTCAGCGTGCCGGGGTCGATGGCCTGCTTGGCCGCGGTGGCCTTGATGAGCCGCTTGGCCAGCTCGGCGGACTCGCGGGAGGCGACCATCCAGCCGACGACGCAGCGGCTGTAGATGTCGATGATCGTGTACAGGTGGTACCAGATGCCTTTGTCCGGGCCACGTAGCTTGGTGATGTCCCAGGCCCACACCCGGTTGGGGGCATCGGCGAGCAGTTCGGGAATCGTCTTGGGCGGATGGGTGGCCTGAGTTCGGCGATCACGGCCGACCTCGCCGTGCTCGCGCAAGATCCGGTACATCGTGGAGGTCGACGCCAGGTAGGTGCCCTCGTCCAGCAACGTGAAGTACGCCGTGGCCGGTGCCGCGTCAGCGAACCGCTCGTTGAGCACGGTGCGGACGTGGTCGCGCTCGCCCTGCGACAGCGCCGCCGGGTGGGGCTTGCGCGGGGTGAGCGGACGCGTGGGAGCGGGGCTCCTGCGGTTCGTGCGGTACCAGTTGGCCTGTGGCACCCCGGCGGCTGCACATGCCTTGCGACGTCCGAGCAGCGGGGTCAGCTCCTCGATCGCCTCGGCTTGGGCGGCGTCGATGAGTTCGGTCACTGCTCGCCCCGACTCGTCGAGGTCTCGCTGCCGGTGGCGAGCTGATCCAGCAGCGCGAAGAGCTTTCCCTGCACCTCGATCACCTGGCGGGTCTTGCCGAGTTCGGCACGCAGCCGCTCAAGTTCGCCCTCCAGTTCCCCGATCTTCTTATCGCGCGGGTCGGCTTTCGGGCGGCCGACCGGCCGGGCCAGCGCCTGTTCCGCGCCATGGTCCCGGGCCGTCCTCCAACTGGAGATCAGCGACGAGTACAGGCCTTCCCGGCGCATCAGCGCGCCCTTGCCGGCCTTATCGAGCTGGTCGTACTCCTCCAGGATCCGAGCCTTGTACGCCGCGGTGTACCGGCGGACCGCTGCACGCTCACGCACCTGCGGGTCAGGGATCCGTGGATCCGGCTTGCTTGCTCCCACGAACGGATGTCTCCTTACCCACCCTCGACACAGAGTTTTATACCTGTTTGCTACCTCTGTCTATTTTGGCAGGGAGGGATCAGTGATGCTCTGACCCCTCGCCCCTGAAGCACCGGCCTGCGAGTCTCCTGATCCGCGCAGTCTCCTCGGCGGCGCCGCGGAAGCTCCCCGCCTATCCGACGGCGAGCCTGTAACCTCAGGTGTGTAAAGATGATCTTGTGTTGTTGAGATCGTTTTTTACCTGATGCGGCCTGGATAGGCGATGGCGAGTTCGTTGAGTGCTTCGCGCCAGCCGGTGGTTCTTTGTCCTTCGATGAGGCGTCCGGGCATGCCGCTGCGGCGACCCGGTTTGCCGTTGTGGGCGGCGCGTTCGCGGGCGCGTTTGTCCTCGATGTTGATGATCGCGAGCCAGAGCAGCTTGACGACGGCCTCATCGGAGGGGAAGTGGCCGCGGGCTTTGGTGACCTTGCGCAGCTGGTAGTTGAGGGACTCGATGCTGTTGGTGGTGTACAGCAACTTGCGGACGGGCGGGGTGAAGGCCAGGAACGGGATCACCTGGTCCCAGGCGTCCTCCCAGACCTTGACGGCCTGGGGGTGGCGCCTGCCGTGCTCGGTTTCGGCGAAGTCGGCCAGGGCGTCGAGCGCGGCTTCGGCGGTGGGCGCGGTGTAGATCTTGCGCATCTCGGCGGCCACGGCGACGTGGTGTTTACGGGGTACCAGCCGCAGAGCGCCTCGGATCCGATGAACGACGCAGCGCTGGACGGTGGTGTGCGGGAACGCGGCGTGGATGGCGTCCTCGAACCCGGGCAGGCCGTCGCAGCAGGCGATGAGGATGTCGTTGACGCCGCGGTTGCGCAGGTCGGCGGTGACCGAGGCCCAGAACTTGGCGCCCTCCCCGGCGGTGGGGGTGCCGGCGTGGGTTTTGGCGAGCCAGATGCCCAGCACGTGCTTGTCGCCGTCGGTGTCGATGCCGACGGCCAGGTAGGCGGGTTTGTTGACCACCACGTGGTTGTCTCTGACTTTGACCACGATGGCGTCGAGGAACACCACCGCGTAGACGGGGTCCAGCGGGCGGTTCTGCCAGGTTTTGACCTCGTCCATCACCTGTTCGGTGATCCGGGAGACCGTCTCGGCCGACAGTTCGGTGCCGTACACCTGGGCCAGGTGGTGGACGATGTCGCGCACCGTCATGCCGTGGGCGTACAGGCTGATGACCATGTCGTCCAGGCCGCCGGCGACCCGGCCGGCGCGTTTGGGCACCAGTACCGGTTCGAAGGTGGCGGCGCGGTCGCGTGGCACGGCGAGCTCGACCGGGCCGACCCCGGTCTGCACGGTCTTGCGGATCGTGCCGTTGCGGGAGTTGCCGGAGTCGTACCCGGCGGGGCTGTGCCGGTCGTACCCCAGGTGCGCGGCCATCTCGGCTTCCAGAGCCCGTTCGAGCACGGCTTTGACCAGATCGCCCAGCATGCTGCCCTCGCCGGTCAGGCGCAGCCCGCCGGCCTCATCGCGGGAGCGTGCCAGCAGCTCGTCCAGCAGCCGGTCGTCGATCAGCTCGCGTAGCGGACGTTTGGCCATGCGCGCCAGCGTAGACGACTGATCACTTAGAGTAGTCGACGTTGGGCGGGCAACACTTTCGATCACGGACACGACGGTCGTTCTCCCCCCGAAGAAGTGGGCGTCCCCACAGGTCACTTGCTTCCCTCTAGATCACTCCTTACACACCTGGAGAGATACCCCCTGGTCAGATTTCTCCAGCTAGCACACCGAGGCGGAAAACGGCCCACTCAGAAGAAGTGAACCTTAAGAGCTCGCGGTTGGGGTTCTTCGAGTCGCGTATAGCCTTGGCGCCGTTGGGGAGGTTGGCGATCTCGACGCAGTTGTGCTCTGCGCCGCTGGCGGAGGACTTGCGCCAGGTAACGGTGGAGAGGTCGTACGCGTAGAGATCGGCGTTGTATCCGTTCATCTCTTGCTGCCTTCTTCCAGCTTCGCGATACGTGCGAGGGAGTCCTCTACTGATAGCGCGGAGGCACGTATGCGTTCAACAGCTTTTGCGAAGGTTGTCGTGTCGTGGCCTTCGACGTAGGTCGCGCCGCTGAGGTTCTCAAATAGCACGAGGTCTGGGATCGGTCCCGGGAAGGTGACGAGGCTGAAGCCGCCCAAGATGCCCGGATGGGCCGTGGAGTCCAACGGCATGATCTGAACGGTCACATTGGGCAGGTCGGCAACATCAAGTAGGCGTCGGAGTTGCTCGCGCATGGTGGCGGGACGTACAGCGAAGCGTTGGTGCAGAGCCGCCTCGTGGATGATCGCCCAGAGTTCCACCGCGTTGCCGGGACGGCTGAGGACGGACTGCCGTGCTTGACGCACCTCGACGAGTGCGGCGATCTCGTCCGGGGTGCGGAAGTGCGTGATGCCCGCGATGTTCTCACGGGCGTACGCCGCGGTCTGTAGCAGGCCGGGGATCAACAGTGGCGACCATTCGCAGATCCGCTCGGCGTCGGATTCAAGGGAGATGTAGTCCGCGTAGGCGGACGAGACTACGCCGGTGTAGGTCTGCCACCATCCCTTCTTGCCAGCGTCCCTGGCCAGACTTTCCAGGGCAGCGAAGACTTCGGGATCGCTCACGCCGTACGCCTTGAGCAAGGCGGCGACCTCCGGCGGGCGGATTGTCGCGGACGCGTTCTCGATCTTGGACATCTTTGGGGCCTTCCAGCCCATAGCGGCGGCCGCTTCGTCCAGGGTCAGGCCGGCCTGGTTGCGGAGGTGTCTCAGCGTCGAGCCGAGGCGACGTCTCCGGACAGTCGGAACCACAGGCGTGTTGGGCATGTGCGCAGTCTGGCACCCCATCACCCAGCGGGATGGGCCCCTTCATCGAATATTGACACCGAGTTAGGTCGAAAGCTTGCGCCCATGACAGGAAAGCCTTCATCATCTACGGAAAGCCAATGTCACACTCAGTAGCAACCTTGCTGCAATAAGTGACACCATCGGATGATTCGCGGAGCCGCGCCCGCGTACAGGAGGGCCACCATGACGGACGAGCAGGCGACAGCGGCGTTGGGGTTCTATCTGGCTGTCAGGCCGGGTGGGTTCGTCGTGCACATGAATGTGTGCGAGGAGAACCTGCGGGCCGTGCGGGAGGTGACGCTCAAGGTCCTGGCCGCTGTCGGGGTCGATACCGAGACCGCCGAATCGGCCCGCCTGGTCGCGTCCGAGCTGATCGGCAACGCCGTACGGGCCTGCGGGAACTGGGCGCCGGTCGTCGTCGAGGTCGAGCAGGACGACAAGGGCATCTGGGTCAAGGTGCATGACCCCAACCCGGCCCGCCTGCCCGTCCGTTCCAATACGGCTCCCGACGACGACCAGGCCGAGTCCGGGCGCGGCCTGTGGCTGCTCGACGCGCTCGCCCCCGGCTGGGACGTCGCCCTCACCCCCATCGGCAAGCAGGTCAGATGCCTCCTCCCCGCACCGGAGGCCGTACGGATCAGAATCGCCGGATGAGACTCCCCTACTCCCGCCACTCGGCGAGCCGTTCTTCACCAAGCCCGACCATATCGTGTACGTGGGTGATCACCGCGATAACGACATCATCCCGGCGAAGGCTGCCGGCCTGCGGACCGCCTTCATCCGCCGAGGCCCCTGGGGACATCTGTGGGCCGAGGACCCCACGGTCCGTGATGCGGCAGACTGGCGGATCGACTCGCTCACCGAGCTCTCCATGCTTCTCGCCCAGCTGGGCTGATTGCTCTTTCCAAGGATGCACCCGCTACGGCGTGAGGGGGATTCACGATCTTCCTCGAAGCTCTCTTGTGGATCGCCGTTCCAGTTGCACCCTTTCGTGACGGCAAATTGCACATTTAGGCATAAATTTCAGAATCATTCTTCTTGGAAAACAACCAGCCGCCGTACGCGCTCATGGCCCGTTATGCTGCCGCCGTGGACGAGCGGGGAGCGAACGGAGGCGGTCTTGGTCGAACTTGCTGACTGGCGCGGCCTGGTACGCGGACGCACCGACGACTACGATGCCCTTCGCTTGGTCGCAGTCGTTACCCCTGGCGGGCAAAGCTGGGCCAGCCCCTTCCGAGCCGTCGCCGACGACGGGAATGACTACTTCGTCAAGACCTTGGAGTCCTGCCGACGAGACTGGGCGCGGGGATCAATCGCCATCGAGTACATCGTGGGCAAAGTAGGCAAGCTGGTCGGGGCACCGGTGTGTGACAGCACCTTGATCCGAATACCCGAGGAGTTCACGGGCGACGAAATCCGTCCCGGCATCCCTCTTATTCCGGGCATCGCCCACGCCAGCAAGGCCCTGGAGCACGCTGACGAGCAGCGCCATCACCTCGCATACCGCGACCAGGATCACAATCACGTCCGGCACGTCGGGCTGTACGCTCTGCACGACTGGTGCTATGGGATGACGCCCAGTGGCTGTATGACCTCGACGATGACCGATCGATCTACTCGCATGATCATGGCCTGTACTTCCCTCCCAGCCACGGCGTCATAGACGACGAGATTCTCAAACTGTCCGCTGACGAACCGAACGTGCTGCCGGATGCGCCGGAGGGGTTGGCTCCAGAGGCGGTTGAGGCTGTTGCCAAGGCCTTTGAGACGATAGATCGTGATGCTCTCGTCAACATCCTGCGTGCCGTGCCAGCATCGTGACCTGTGAGCGACGAAGCTTTGGCGACGCTCGGTTGGTTCCTGGAGTATCGAGCACCTGCTGTGGCACATCGTCTTCGAGCGCTGGTCTGAAGGGAGTGTGAAAAACCAGTGAGCAGATACATCTACTCGATCGTTCGCTGTCTCCCTGATCCGCGCACTGGGGAGTTTGTGAACGTCGGTGCTATTGCCGGTGACCCGAACACGGGCGACTGGGCCGTCCGGCGCCTGAGCAACACTGAACGGATCAAAAGGTTCGCGCTACCTACGGCCATCGACGTTACCGACCGATTCTTGGTCCGGCTGAGCAGTGAAGTGGCTGAGGCGCGCGAGGTGCTGGAAACGGAGGGTAGCCACCCTTTCGCCGATGACTGGCTGCTCCAACTCCATCATGATCATCGAAATATCGTGCAGCTCAGTCCACCGGCCACCATCGTCGCTGGGCACGCGGAAGCAGCCCTGGATGTCATCTTCGACCGAATGATCATCGATCCTGCGACGCAACCACGGCAGGTCACCGTCGGCAAAGATCGAGTCGTGCAGGATCTCCGAAAGGCCTATCAGCAGGCTGATATACCAGCACACCTTCTAAGACCTAAATCTGACGTATTCATCGGCGACAAGCTGCACTCCACCATCGACATAGCCATCGCCAACGGCAAAGCCGTACAACTGGCACAAGGCTGGTCCTTCCGAGTCGCCGGGGTGGAGAGACTCCTCACGCAGGTGAAAGCCTGGGGTTTCGCACTCGAACGCCTGCGTCGCGGCGATCAAGCTCGGATGCTGGACGCTCAAGGCCGATCGAGTGAAGTCGCCCGGGACGTCGACCTGCAAGTGGTGATCGCAACGCCAGAGACGCCTCAACAGGAGGCAACCTACGAAGAGGCAGAGCAGGTCTTCCGTGCTCTGGGCGCCGATGTTCATTCCGTGGAAGACGTTGGCGCTGTAAGCGCCCAGGCGGCGGCCCTCGTCCGGAGGCTGCTCTGAACCGCACGCGTATCGACGTGGATAGCAGCTGACCTGCGGCGGCCTTGGCATCGAGGTCGTCAAGGCGGAGCCTCTTGATCTCCGAAAAGGTGAGCCCGAGCAGGACAACGCGCGGTAGCCATAAGGCCGGCCGCCGGATCGGCGGTCCCCGTTGGCCGAACGCTCCCGAAGCCGCGCCCCCGATGCGTCTTCGGCGCCGACCGTACGTTCTTCGTGGTCAACGGTAACTCCACCGCGAACCGCGTCGTCGGGCACCACGCGAACGCCCGCGACAACACGGTGCTGGTCGACCGCAACTGCCACAAGTCGATCCAGCTCGCGCTCACCATCACCGGCGCCCGTCCGGTCTACCTGGTGCCCGAGCGCAACGGGCTCGGGCTGGCGGGGCCGGTCCCCCCGGCCGCCCTGGGAGCCGGCGCGGTGCGTGAGCGCCTGCGCGGTCATCCCCTCGCCGCAGGGGAGCCGACCTACGCGGTGATCACCAACTCGACGTACGACGGGCTGTGCTACGACGCGGTACGGGTCGGCGCGTTGCTGAGCGGCAGCGTCCCCCGGCTGCACTTCGACGAGGCGTGGTTCGCCTACGGCCGGTTCCACCCGCTTTACGCCCGCCGGTACGGCATGGCGGTCGACGAGGGGACGCTGCCGGGTCCGGACCGTCCGACCGTGTTCGCCACGCAGTCCATCCACAAGCTCCTGGCGGCGCTTTCGCAGGGGGCGATGCTGCACGTCCGCCCCGCCGAGCGGGCCCATCGGGACCCCGCCGGGCGTCACTGGATAGAACGGCCTGATCCACTCGGGACGAAGCCCCTGGAGCCCCGGCCGGTAGAACACGCTCGGCCGTGTCGGTGGTCAGCGCGTCTGGGTCTTCTGGTCGCGGAGCGCCTGCGCGACGGCGTCCCGTACGCGGGCGTCCTCACGCAGCTTGCGCCGTGCGCGCCTGCGGCGCAGGACGAGGAACGCCACGGCGATGACGGCGATCAGGACGACGACCAGCAGCGACAGCGTCCACGGGACGGCCCAGCCATCGGTCGTGGCCTGGACCGGATCAAGCGAGGTGGTGGAACCCGACGCGTCGGTGAGCAGGGGCATGAGCGTGGTGGTCGCGGCCAGCCTGACTCCGGGTGCCACGCCGTGGACGGGCACCGTCACCTTCCAGTTCTCGCCCGGGAGCAGGTCCGGCGGCGCGGCGATCTTGCCCGCTTCGGTCCCCAGCCACCCGAACGGGCCCGAGACCGACACCGTCTGCTGGGCCGACAGGATGGCGTTGCCGGTGTTGTGGATGGTGTAGGTGACGGTGGCGTCGCCCTTGGCGAACGGGTTGGCCGAGCCGGCGTAGTCGACGTGGAGGTCCTCGATCGCGAGGACCGGCTTGAGCTCACCGCTGACCCGCAGTTTGACCCGGATACCGAGGCGCCGGTCCACGTTGACGCTCTCGGTTCCGCCGGGCTGCGTCAGGGAGGTGAGGATGCCGCCCACGTAGTCGCCGGGTGTGGCGTTGCGCGGAATGGTGACCGTGAAGGGGACCTTGACGGTCTGCCCGGCCGGGATCGTGACGCTGTCACGGTCGGCGTGGACCCAGGCGCCGATTCCGACGGACTTCTTGTCCTTGAGGAGGAGGTCGAGCTGGCCCGTGTCGGTCGTGAAGCCGTCGGCGGCGTAGACGGCGAGCTTGAGCGGAGCCTTGCCGCGGTTGGCGACGACCATGGCGTCCTTGACCAGCCCACCGGGGTTGACGGCATGGCTGAAGCTGGACCGGTCGGCGCCGTAGCTGTTCGAGTCCGTCCTGACCGTCCAGGTGACGTTGCCGTCCTCCGCCAGAGCGGGGGCGCCCAGGCCGGCGACCGCGAAGGCGGCGAGCAGGGTCAGGGCGGCGGTGCGAACGAGGGCGGCGACGGTGGTCTTCCGGCGCGGTACGGGCGCGTGCATCTCGGAGTCCTCGGGCGATCTGTGGCGGGTCTGGAGCGAGCGGCGGGGCGGGCACCGGAAGGTGCCCACCCCGCCAGGTGAGGCAGGTCCGGTCAGCTGCTCAGCGCAGTGATCGTGAGGGTGGTGCGGTAAGCACCCTTCTCGACGCTGCCCGGCATCTTCAGGTCCAGGTCGGCGCCCAGCTTGGCCGTGCCCTTGGGGTGGCCCTGGCCGGCCCAGCCGAGGCCGCGCGAGACGGACAGGCCCTGGCCGCGGTCGTCGTAGGCGGAGGGCACCGACCCGCTGGCCTGAGCACCGGCGCCGTCCTGGAGGACGCGCGGTGTCCAGCCGAGGTAGGCGCCGGAGAACTTCTTGCCGGCGTCCTGGAAGTCACCCACGCTGGCCGAGATCGACCACGGGGCGAGCGAGCGGCGGCTGTCCGACACGATGAGCGGGTTGATCTGGCCGGTCGCCCCGAAGTAGTCGCCGTTGTTGTCCTTCGCGGTGCCGAGGTCCACCAGGCCGTTCTGGCCGTCGATCGTCCAGCCGAACTCACCCGGAGCGGCGTCGGGCACGTTGACCTGGAGGGTCTGGCCGTCGCCGTGGTACGGGTGCACGGTCACCTTGTCGACGATCGAGCCGACCGGCTGACCGCTCGGGGTGTTGGTGCAGGAGAGGCCCTTCTCCACGGCCGCGTTCGGAGCCGCGCAGGTGCCGCTGCGGACGTTCTCGACGACGAGCTTGTCGTTGCGCACCTGGACCTTGACGTAGGAGCGGACGTGCTCCTGGTTCTGGACCGAGTTGTACCAGTAGCTGGTCGGGTTCAGGGGGTCGGCACCGTTGCCGGCGCCACTGGTGGCGCTGTTGTCGGGAGCCGTGATGTCGTAGTACTTCGAGCCCGAGGCCGAGTTCGCCGTCACGTAGAGCACGCCGCCGGGACCGGCGTAGACGTCGGCTGCGCCGGGCTTCTCAGCCGGGTCCGCCTTCTGGCTGTTCTTGATCAGGTAGCTGCGGGAGTAGGCGTGGTCGTGGCCCTGCAGCACCAGGTCGACGCCGAGCTTGGAGAAGGTGGTCGGGAGGTCGACGCGACGCACCTTGGCGTCGGAGTCCTTGGCGTGGCTGGCCGGCGAGTAGATCGCGTGGTGGAAGACGAGCACCTTCCACTTGGCCTCGCCACCGTGCTGGTTGATGACGTCGGTCACGTAGGCGAGGTGCGCCGCGTCACCGCCACCACCCTGGGAGGTGGCGTAGCTGTTGCTGTTGATGTCGATGTACAGGACATCCTTGTAGATGTACCAGTAGTTGCCACCGGAGGTGTTGGACGCCGGGTTGCCGTTGGCGTACAGCGGGCCCGAGTTGTCGGTGTTCGGGGTGAACAGGTGCTGCTCGTAGGCCTTGCCGCCGACGTCGTGGTTGCCGATGGTGGCGGCCCACGGGTACTGACGCAGCTTGTCGGGTGCGAGGAAGGCGTTCCACTGGGACTCGGTGTTGGCGGTCTCGACCTGGTCACCGCCCGACACCAGCAGTTCGGAGTTCGGGTTCGCCGCGAGAGCGACGTCCAGGGTGTCCTGCCAACCGGCCTGGTCCTTCGCCACGTCGCCGGACGAGCCGATCTGCGGGTCGCCGAAGAACAGGAAGTCGTAGTCGCCCTCGAAGTCCTGCGTCTTGAAGGAGTACGTCGGGGACCAGTTGCCGTCGGCGCCGACGCGGTAGGAGTACGTCGTGTGCTCCTTCAGGCTGGTGATCGTCGCGTGGCGGTTGAAGCCGCCACTGGTGGCGATGTTCGCCTTGCCGATGGCGTCGAAGGTGGCGGCGCCGGCGGGGAACTCGCCGTTGACGAGCCCCGCGGTCGGCGCGAGCTGGACCTTCTGCGCGGTGTCGGCCGAGGAGTACCAGGTCACGGTGCGCTGGGACTCGTTGGCTCCCACGCCGAGGATGATGCCGGTGAGTGCGGCGTTGTCGGCGGCGCTGGCGGGAGATGCTCCGCTACCGACGATGGCGGCCAATCCCAGGAATGCCGCTACGGCCCCTGCGGCCACCCGGCGCCGTACGGGCCCGGGTGACTGCGTCGAGGTGCCCAATGTCATGATTACGTCCTTTTTCGCCCAAGATGCGGAGAAGCGGCCCTCAAGGTTTCGTCACTCGGTGAAGAGACCGTGAATGCGACCCGGCGAGTGGGTGGAGATCCCCAGAAGAACTGCGTTTTCACAGCCCGAACACCCGTTGCACGAGCCAGAACAGTCCCATAACGGACACGCCCCCAGAAATCACGCCCGTGGCCCAGAGGCCGGCCGTCGGCGCACGGTGACGCAGCACGGCCAGCAGCGGGAAGACGACGGCGATGACCGCCAGCTGCACGGCTTCGATGCCGACGTTGAACACCAGCAAGGACCACAGCAGGGTCCACGACCACGCCTCGTCGATCCCGAGCGCGCCCGCGAAGCCCAGGCCGTGTACGAGGCCGAAGCAGAACACGACCCCGAGGCGGGTCCAGCCCGCACGGTCCAGGCTGAGGTGACTGTGTCCCGCGAGGTCGGCGGCGTGGCCGCCGCTCCGCCAGATCCGCCACAGGTGCCAGCCGGCCACCACGGCGATCGACAGCGCGATGACGGGCTCCACGACCATCGCGGGCACCTGGACCAGGCCGAGGGCGGCGAGCATGAACGTCACCGAGTGCGCCAGGGTGAAACTCGTGGCCGCGAGCACGATCTCACGCAGGCGCCGTGATCCGGCGATGAGCGCCAGCAGGAACAAGATGTGGTCGATCCCGGTCAGCAGGTGCTCGGCGCCGAGGCGGAAGAACTCCCAGAACCGCTCGTACCACGACTGACCGGTCGAGAAGGAAGGGTGGGCGGCGTCGAGCGCGGCACTGCCCGAGCGGGCGTCGAGCTGGTAGGTGACGATCGTCTTGGTACCGGTGACGTACTTCTCCGCGTCGGGGAACAGTCCGCTGCGCACCTCGTGACCGTCGCCCGGCTCGGGACAGGTCCAGTCGAGCGGCAGATCGGCGTACGGCACGCCCTCCCGCTCGCCGATCGTGAAGTCGCCGGCCTGTGCCGGCGCGCAGGCCTTGCCGTCCGAGGTGACGGAGAAGCGCTCCGTGACGTACGTGACGGCCGACTTCGCATGGGTGTTGAGCGCGGCGGCCTGTGCGCCGGTGTCACCGGCGTCGAACGCGGCGGTTCCCGCCTTGAAGAGGGGATCGTCGTCCTCGTAGTCGGCGGCGGACACGACGAAGAGGTCGTATTCGAGCTCCAGCGTCGTTCGTACGTGACCTCCGTCGCCCGCGGCGACGTGGACGTACACGGTCGAGGTGAACCCGTGGGCGAGCACCGGCCCGGCGCTCAGCAAAACGATCATCGCCGAGGTGATCACGGCGAGGGTACGGCGGACCCGTTTTGGCATGTGGCTCCTTCAGTAGCCAGAGCACGGTGCACGCCACGGGTGAACACCAGCCGACTCACGGGCGAACCCCGGAATAAAAGACCCCAGAACAGCCCTCAAGGCTTGAAAGTGACAGGAACCGGGATAGGAGGATGTACGCGCACCATCCGCCACCACTCGGAGGACGATCGCCTTGCGACCCCCGCATCGGGCCGTTGCCACGCTGGCCTTGGCCGCCGCGCTGGTCACCGGATGCAGCTCCGGCGACGACTGGTCGCGGCCGCACCCCAAGCCCACCGCCGTCGGCACTCTCGGCCCGGGGTTCACCGACCCCTCCGCCCCGCCCCACCCGGAGGCGACCCTCACGCCGCGGCCCGGCACCTGGGCCGGGGTCCACCCGTCGAAGGGCTACCGCGTGGTGCTGCTCACCGCGGGGGACGACCGCCCGGCCAAGGCCCTCGCGGCAGCGGTCAGGGACTGGGCCGAGGAAGAGCGCGTCGACCTCAGAACGGTGGCCGCCGACGACACGTCCGACCTCGTTCCCAGCATCGTCAGGGCCATCGAGATGGGCCCGGACCTCATCGTCAGCGCGGGCAACGACCTCGTCGACCCCCTCACGCTGGTCACCCCGAGCCACCTGTCACAGCGGTTCCTCGTCGTGGGCGCGGAACTGGCCGAACCCACCCACAACGTCACGGCGGTCGACTGGTCCGGCGCGTCGTTCCGTGGCGAAGGGCTCGGCATGTCCTCGACGTACGACCCCGGCTCGTTCACCACCGCACGCTGCGCGGCCGCCATCAGGGCGGGCGTCGCGGCCGTGCTCAACGACCTGACCGGCATCGTGATCTGGCTCGACTAGCTCCGGCCTCAGTCTTTTCCGATGCCGGGCGTTGCCGTCGCTCAGTGGGGAACGACCTGTGCCCGCACTCCGGGGAGATCGTCGAATGCGGCGGACGCGTCCAACGTGATCACAGTTCTCGCGGTGGTCGCGGCGGTGGCGGCGATCAGCAGATCGTAGGCTCCGCGCGTCTTTCCGGTTCGTCGAACATGCGCCATCAGACGAGCGTGCACCCGGGCTACGTCCGTGGTGTACTCCTCGACCGGGATCAACGCGAGGACTTCGTCCACGAACGCCTGACGGTTGGGGCGACGTGTCGTATCGGCCATCTCCACCCCAACGAGCAGCTCGGCCACGGTGATCGCGGCAATGGCCACGTCGTCGGCATCCCCGATCACCTCGTCGACAGCCGCCTTTCCTCGCTCCGCGGCGAGGAGCACTCCCGTGTCCAGGATCAGGCGTCGGGCCACGTGCTCCTCATCTCGTCATTGACCGATTCCCGGGCTGTGGCCACATCAGCCTCGAAATCGTCGTCGAGCGTCCCCGCGCTTCTGGCCAGAAACGCCTTGACCATACGCCCGGGTGCCGTGGGCGCGGGGCCGATCACCGCGATTCGCTTTCCCCCTCGAGTGACCATGATCGTCTCTCCCCGCTCGGCCTCGTCCAGCACGGTCGCGAAACTTCGAGATGCCTCAGTGGCGGTCATCACCTTCACATAATCAGATTATCTGATATCGCCTGCATGCGGTGGGCGACCGGGCGACCCCGTGACCGGTGTGACCGCTGGCGCTCGCAGGTGCCGCCGGGGGGTCAGCGCTTGACGGCTCGCAGTACGACGAACCTGGGGTCGCTCGCGGCGACCTCGCAGTTGCCAAAGAGCCGGCGGAGCTTCGCGTGGTAGCCGAGATGTCGGTTGCCGACCACCCACAGCTCGCCGCCTCGGCGCAGTGCGGCGCGCGACCCGTTGAACATGCGCCAGGCCGTCGCGTCGGTCGTCGCGCGGTGCTCGTGGAACGGCGGGTTGTTCAGCACCAGGTCGACCGTCCCCGCCGGTACGGCCGACATGCCGTCGGCCGCCTGGAACGCGGCGGTGGTGGCCGCGTCCGCGTTCACGTTCGTCCGGAATGTGGCCTCCGCCGAAGCCAGCGCTTGGTAGGACTCGTCGATGAACGTCACCTGTGCTTCGCCGTTGGTCAGTGCCGCGGCGAGCCCGGTCACGCCATTGCCGCAGCCCAGGTCAACGACGTGTTCGCGTCCACGCCGCTGCGGCAGATTGCGCAGGAAGAAGCGGGTGCCGACGTCGAGGCGGTCGGCGCAGAAGATGCCCGCGTGGTTGGTGACGGTCAGACCCGAGACGGCTCCGATGCCGGTGGGCAACGCGTAGCTTCGCGGCCATGGATTGGTGCTCGGGGGGAGCAGAGGGTCCGGTGTGCAGAAGATCAGTCGTGCCTTCCTCACCGCCAGCGACGTCCTGGTCGGCCCGAGGATCCGTTCGAACAGCTTCAGCGTCGAGGTGTGGATCTCGGTGACCATCCCCGCGCCGATGACCACGGTGCCCGGGTGGACGTGGGGGGCGAGGCGGTGCAGCTGGTCCTCAAGGAGCGCGAGGCTCTTGGGCACTCGGACGAGCAGCACGTCGATGCGGTCCGGGGGCGCGTCCCTGGTCGTACGGAGGCGCACCGCGTCCGTGGCGACCCCGTTGCGCTCCAGGTTCGCCAGGGTCGCCTCCTGGCCGAGGAAGGAGTCGCTGATCTGCACGGGACGGTGATCGGCGAGCGCGGTGACCAGGGCGCCCCACCGGTCGCCCAGTACGACCACGGTGCCCGACAGGTCTGTCGGTCCGCCGTCGATTCCGTCGAGGGCCCGCAACAGGTACTCGTCGGCGGCGTCCCAGGCGCGAAGCGGGTCACGGGGATCCTCGGGGAAGCGGGTGAGGTCGAACTCACCTCTCGACGTCGTCAAACGGTTCATCGCGCCCCAAGGCTAGCGAGTCCCGCGACACTCTCGTCACATCCTCACCCGCCCGGCACCGATCGCGGCGCGTGCCCCGTACTTCACATGTTAGAAGCCAATTAGCAATGATCGATTCCTAATGGAAGGAATGCGTAGATGGCCTCTTCAGAGCTCTGGCCCGCCTGGACCGACGGTCCAGGCGCGCGACCTGGTTCCAGACCCCTTCCCTTTCGGCCTCATTCACCGTCTGTGCCGTTGACGTGCCTCCTGGATGAGCAGGAGCCCGATCGGGAGGATCATGCCGAGGACGTAGTCCTTCCAGCTGAAACGGCCGATGCCGACCAGGATCAGGCCGGTGACCGTGGAAAGGATCAGAAGGAGCGAGGCCCAGGTGCGGGCGAAGAATCGGGTGACGGCAAGCCATCGTTGCGCGCGCAGAAGCGCGCTGAGCGGCCGGCCGCTTGCCTCCTGCCGCTGAACCACCACTAGATCGTGCGACCAGGTGATCTGGTCGGCTGACCGGACCGGGGAAAGATCACGGATGTCGGTGAGCGCTTGGACGAAAGGCCAGAGCGCCCAGATCGAGACGCTGTCGCCTCCCTGGATGTTGGGCCAATGACCACCGTCGAGTTGCGTTCTGTTGATCGTGTCGAACCCTGCGCAGATCACGTCGGCAGGGGGGTTTCCGGGGTGGCGAAGCATCGCGGACAGCGCGATCGGCATGCCATAGTGCAACAGGATGGTGTGCCAGACCGCTGGATTGCCGTCCACCATACGAGAGACGTTGTAGCTCTCTATCCGAGCATGCGGGTCGTCGATGACCGATGGGTCTACGTGTGTTTCGAGCCACTGGTAGGCGTTGAGAATGGCGTCCCCGGTCCGATCGGCGCCGACCTCCGCCAAGGTGATCAGGACGAATGCGGTGTGGGTCACGGTGGGCGATCGTGTGTCGTTCTCGCCCCATCCGCACGAGGTGCGGTTCTGCCGGGCCAGAAGCCACTCGACGCCGCGATTGACGGCGGAGTGGCGCGGGTTGAGCTGAGCCAAGGCTCGTAACGCCAGGCACGTGAGCCACACACGCGAGGGACAGCCGCGCAGAGACCCCCAACCGCCGTCCTCGTTCTGGTTGTTGATGATCCACTGGTAGGCCCGAGCCGTGCTTGGACCATCGTCGACCAACGCGCACCGAGCCAGACCGAGATAGCGCGCAACCCAGCCTGTCGCCTCCATCACGGGCAGACCGAAACTGGTGTTCATCGCCCATCCGCCGTCGAGCAGCGGGTCTTCCGACGAGATCTGGCGGGCTTTAAGAAACGTCAGCGCGTCGGTGAAGTGTTCCGACCTCTCGCCGCACTGGTGAAAGGCCGTCAGAGCGACGCCGGTGGCGGTGGGACCTGGTGGCACCATGTCAAGTTGGTGATACCAACCTCCACCGGCATCGCTGTCCGCGTACGTCCGGCGCAGGAGACTGAGCGAAGCCTTGAGCCGCCGATCGAGCGCCGAGATATCGATGATCAAGGCTGTCTCCCTTCATCAGTCCGTGGCGACGGCTCCCGCGCTGGACGGCCTCCTGGCGATGACCTGGAGCAACCCACTGGGTGCGGCGGAATCCAGGTAGTGGCCCTGGCTTTCTGTGATGCGAACCGCGTCCCACGAACGCAGGAGATCAGCGGCATATCGACGATCAAAGAAGTGCCGGACATGGCCGTTCAAGGAGTACATGTCGGGTTCGAGCATGTCTCCCTTGCCATACAACGGGTCGCTGACGGACTTCACACAGAACGCCAGTGTGCCCCCGGGACGGAGCACCCGGTGCAGTTCCACGAAAATGGCACGAGTGGTGGAATCGTCGAAATAATGGAGTGCCAGATAGGAATAGACTCCGTCGAACGCCTCGCCCCCGAAGGGAAGCGGCATCGCGGTGTCATGCTGGAGGAACACGGCGTCCGCACCCGGGTGGGCTTCGAGATTTCGGTTCGCACGTTCAACTGCCGCTGCCGAGAGGTCCAGCGCGTTGACGGAGTAGCCACGGCCCGCGACATAAAGCGCGTCGTGCCCCTGGCCGCAACCGAGTTCCAGCAACGGGCGCGCCTCCCCTGGGCGTGGGAGCAGGAACAGATAGCGATCGATGAACTCTCGATGCACCGGCTCCGCATCGGCACCGCGCGCATGCGCGTGCCACGCATCCCACAGACCCCGCTGACTCGGCACTGAAGTCATGTCCATTATCCCAGTTAACAGCCCCGGCGGAATGGGCGTCCCATCGCCGCATGCGAGCATCAGCATACGGTCACACGGCATTTGTGCCACGTGCGCACCGGACCATGTGATCGGCTTGCAATCAAATCAGGACCTGAACAGGAAAGGCCTCACCGCACAGCTTGTCGAGAAAGCCCACAACCTTCAAGATGGGCATGATCCTCTCCTGCGAGGACATACGTCGCCAACCTGGCCCTCGCCCAAGAAGGGACACAAAAGGGAACATACTGCAACATACATAAAGGGGATTAAGTGCAGCCGAAGTCGCTCCCTATCGATACGGATGCCGTTAGCATCGTCGTCCCGGCATTTTCCCGCCTGTTACGCGGCAACCGCGAGGTACTGACCCTGACCACACGCCCAGCTGACATATGCGACCTTGCCAGGCACCGCGTATCCGTAGCGAACATCGCAGGTGACACGTCCTGCGCGACAGCGGGCACATCCAGCTACGGCCCAGTAGTAGAACGGCGACTCCTCCGGGTGCTCCCGGTTCCCTACCCGGATCGGCTGTTCGATGGACTCTGGGTACGACCTGGCAAACTCGCCCCAGACTGGGATGAACTCCGTCACTACACGCGGACCCTGGTACCAGGGGGCCTCCTCGGCCTAGTCGGCGAGGACCCGAATCGGCCTGCCGAAATGCGACGGCAGTTGGCCGACCTGGGCTTCCGGCTTCTGTCCGATCCCGCGCCCGGTCTCACCGGCGATACCGTCGCGCGCGGCATGAGATTCGCCATCAAACAGTCGAACGAGGCACCACACAGGGACGAGTGCGCGTTCTGCCCGGGGCTGCGCTTCCGTCTTAACCGACTTGAGAATCTGCCAGGCGCGACAGGCGTGCTCTGGGGGGACGGCGATTTCTTCGTCGTCCCCGACCTGGCTCCGTTGGACGAGGGCCACCTCCTGATCGTCACGGTCGACCACAACCTGGCGATGGGCGCCTGCTCAGAGGATGTCCTCACTCGCCTCGGGACCAACCTGGACCGTGTCAGCGCGTTGTTCCGGTCCGTTTACGACCGCGAAGCGCTGTTCTTCGAACATGGCCCCGCTTCCTCGGGTGAGGCAGGGGCGTGCATCGATCATGCCCATATGCATTGCCTGCCGGCCACGGCGAGCGTGGTCGGGACGCTGCGAGATGAGGGGCTCACCGTCGGACCGGCTTCTCTGGCCGGCCTGAAGGCTCAACATATAGCTGGAGACTCCTACCTATTCGTCCAGGAAGCCGGGAATCCGATGTGTTCTCTCGTCCGGAACACATCGAACCAGTTGATGCGGCGCCTCTACAGTTCGGCGTTGGGGAAAAGCACATGGCGATGGCAAGACATGTACATGCAGCCTGACAGCCGGCAGCGATTCCTGGAAACTTTCAATCGCCTGCTGCACGCGGTCGACCAAACCCTGGCGGCTTCGTGATGATATTTCGTCGCATGACCGAATTGTCCAGCCTGCTGCGATCACCCACATGAACAGGGGCGACTCCACCGATGACCACCAACATCGACAGCGTTCAGTTAGGCCAGTTGGGCGAGCGCGCGATTCTCGACAATTTCATCCTTCCTCGATTCAGTACGTTCAGATCGGGGGTGACTGGGATAGGAGACGACTGCGCGGAGATCGGCGCTCCTCCCGAAGGCCACACGTTCGTCATGACCACCGACCCCTGCCCCACTCCTCTGGTATTCGATATCGCGGACCGCGACTATTGGCATTTCGGGTGGATGACGATGCTCATCAACCTGAGTGACCTCGCGGCCATGGGTGCCACGCCGACCGGCATCGTGGTGTCCACAGTCATGCCCAACGAGATGCTCGTCTCGGAGTACCAGCGCTTCCTGGACGGTCTGTCGGCTGCGGCGGACGAATGGGATTGCCCGGTCGTCGGCGGAAATATCAAGGACGGCGACTCGTTCACGGCCACGGGCACCGCCATCGGTGTGGTGCGAAGAGACCGGATCCTCCGGAGGGTGGGGGCCCGACCGGGTGACCTCATCTTCGTCGTCGGCGAGATGGGCCTGTTCTGGGCCGCGTTGCTGCGGCTGATGTATCCAGCGCGGACCACCGTCAGTGACAGCACATCAGAACGCCTTGATCACGCCCTCCACCATCCCGTACCACGTGTCCGGGAAGGCCGGATCCTGGGCGACGCCGCCGTGGTGAGCGCGTGCATGGATGCCTCGGACGGAGTGAGCGGCTGTCTCCGCGAGTTGGCCTACCGCAACAACGCAGATTTCATCATCGACGCTGATTTGCTCGAACCCTCAGCGCCCGTGGCGGAGGTGGCTCGGTCCTTCGGCATGGAACCCGGCAGTCTCATGCTCTCGTGGGGAAACTGGGAGCTTGTTCTCACGGTTCCCCGGCCAAGGCTGGCCGAATTCCACGAGGTCACGGCAGCGCACCGGATCCCGTACACACGAATCGGCGAGGTGCGACCCGGCCCCGGTCAGGTGCTGTTGGAGACCGGCGGAAGGACCCGGCCGCTGACCAATCTGGCTTCCGAGCGTTTCACGCCGACGTCCTACTTCACTCACGGAATCGAGGCCTACGCCCAATGGCTTCTTCAACAGCCTCTCACCGAATCGGACCAGAAATGACACACCTGTGGATAACACTTGGCCCGTCGTCACTGGGGTTAGAAGCCGAATTGTTCTCCCGAGGCGCGACGGGCTCCCGCTTGACGTTCTCCTACGGCACTCCGGAGTTGCAACTGGAGCGGGCCAGGACGCTGCGGAAGGCGGCGCAGGAGGTGAACCGCACGAGCTTCACCGTCGCCGACCTGGCCGGGGAGAAATTCCGGCTCGGCGAGTTCACCGGCCGGCCGTCCATCCCTGTGACACCGGGCTGTCGCTTCGTGCTGGCATCCGGGGCAAGCTCCGATCCGGAGCATGACGGGGCCTTGCCCGTACCGGACCAGAGCTTCTTCGGTCATTTGACTCTCGGGGACGTCATCACGGTGGGCGATGGCGGCGCGGAACTCACGGTCGTCGACCTCGACGGCGCCCTGGCCGGGGTCGAAGCGGTCTCCACAGGGGTGATCGACCAGACTCGAGGACTGACCGTACGCGGAAATGACTTCCGGCCAAGGGCGCTCACGACCAAGGACCGGTCTGATCTGCGGTTCGTCGCACAACACGAAGAGTTCGACGCGGTCGCCCTGTCCTTCGTCTCGTCCGCGCGGGATGTGATGGACGCACGCGACCTCCTGGGGGGACGCGACATCACCCTGATCGCGAAGATCGAGACGGCGCTCGGGGTGGCCAACATCCGGGAGATCTGCGCCGTGGCCGACATGGTGATGGCGGCACGCGGCGACCTGGCCCTGAGCATCCCCTGGGTCGAACTGCCGGAAGCAGTGGAACGGATCGCGGAAGGCGCAGCGGGTGCCCGCATACCCTGGATACTCGCCACGCAGGTCGCGGAAGGACTGGAGCGGTTCTCCCTCCCCACCCGGGCGGAGATCTGCGATCTGGCCCACTGGCTCGCCCAGGGCTGCGCTGGTGTCCTGCTCTCCTACGAGACAGTGTTCGGCAGGAACGCGATCGGCGCGGTGAGCGCGGTCGACGAGCTCATCGGGCGCTGGAGCACATCTGACGTCACCGGCGCCCCACTGGGCTGAACCAAGGCCCGGCGGGCCGCCGGGGTGGGCGGGTCGCCGGGCGGGGGATGGTTCTCAAGGGGTGGCGAGGGCTTCGGTCGGGGGCATGCGGGCGGCGCGGACCGCCGGGTAGAAGCCGGCGATGCCGCCGATGATCAGCGTCGCGACCACGCCGCCGACCATCGCCCAGGCAGGGATGATCGACGGCCAGCCCTGGGAGGAGGCGTAGGCGATGGTCACGCCGATGCCGAGGACCACTCCCCCGATGCCGCCAAGGGCCGACAGCAGTTGCGACTCGGCCAGGAACTGCAGCCGGATCTGCCCCCGGGTGGCACCCAGGGAGCGGCGGAGGCCGATCTCCGCGCGCCGCTCCAGCACGGAGATGACCATGGTGTTTGCCACGCCGACCCCGCCGACCAGGAGCGCGACGCCACCGAGGCCCAGCAGCAGCGCGTTGAGCGTCGCGTCGGTGGCCTGCTTGGCGGCGAGCACGTCGGAAGGACGGGAGACGTTGACCTCGTCGGGGTGCTCGGGGTTGGCGGAGGCGGCCAGCACGTCCCGCACCTCGACCACGTGCTCCTCCTCGGCACGGGTGTAGACGGTCGTCGGGTAGCCGTCGAAGTCGAGCCGTTCCTCGGCCACCGGCCAGCCGACCAGGGCGGAGGTGTCGAGCTCGGGGGCCAGGGGCACCGGGGCTAGCACACCGACGACGGTGAACCACTGGCCTCCGAGCCAGACCCGCTGCTCGGGTCCCGCCTGGGCGACGCCGAGCCGGTCGGCCGCCCTCGACCCGAGGACCACCGCCGGGTAGCGGTGGGTGGCCCCGTTGAGCCAGGTGCCGCTGACGACCGTCGCCCCGACGTCCGTGAGCAGGTTGAGGCGGGCGGCCTGGACCCCGATGCCACCGGACTGGGACTCCGGTATGTGGTCGTTGCGGTAGACCTTGGCGCTGGTGGTCCCGGTCGCGGTCACCGACGTCACCGGGCCGATCTGGCCGATCATGCTCTCCGACTCGGAGGGCAGGTGGGACCCCTCACCGAACATGGAGTTACCCGGTGAGATGGTGAGCAGGTTGGTGCCGAGCGCGGAGAGCTGCCGGTTGAGGTCCTCCTGGCTGGAGGCGGAGATGCCGACCACGCCCAGCATCGCGGCGATGCCGATCGCGATGCCGAGTGCGGAGAGGAACACCCGCAGCGGCCGTGACCGCAGCCCCGCCCCGCCGACCCTGAGCACGTCGCGCGGGCCGAGGCGGGTGGGCGTCAGCCGCGTACGCTCCTTGGAGATGGTCACCATGCCGTCCCTCGCCTGGTCTGTGAGCTGAGGGGCATCCGCCCGGCCTGGACTGCGACGGTCATCATGCCGGCACCCGGCCGGCCCGGGAGTCGTGGACGACGCGGCCGTCCAGCATCTCGATCTGCCTCGGCAGGGCCGCCGCGATGTCCCGGTCGTGCGTGATGATCACGACGGTGGTGCCGGCCTGGTGGAGGTCGCGGAGCAGGGCCATCACGGCGCCACCCGATCTGGAGTCGAGGTTGCCGGTGGGTTCGTCGGCGAGGAGCAGCTCGGGGTCGCCGACCACGGCGCGGGCGATGGCCACCCGCTGCCGCTCGCCACCGGACAGCTCGTGCGGCCGGTGGTCGAGGCGGTGCCCGAGGCCGACCCTGTGCAGTATCTCCGTCGCCATCCTGCGCCTCCGCTTGAGGGGGACGCCGGAGTAGAGGAGCCCGTCGGCGACGTTGTCCAGCACCGGCACCCCGGCGGTGAGGTGGAACTGCTGGAAGACGAAGCCGATCGTGCTCGCGCGCAGCGCCGACAGCTCACGGTCGGTGAGCGTCGCCACGTCGTGGCCCGCGATGCGCACGGTGCCGCCCGATGGCCGGTCGAGGGTGCCGATCATGTTCAGCATCGTGGACTTGCCGGAGCCGGACGGGCCCACGATGCCGACCAGTTCGCCGTACCCGATCTCCATCGTGGCCCCGCGCAGGGCCGCCACCTCCCCGGCGTAGAGCTTGCTGACCTCGCTGAGGGAGACGATCACTTGGGCACCACCACGGTCGCGCCCTCGTCGACCCCGGTGACCTCCACCTTGCCGTCGGCGAACATGCCCGTCCTCACCGCCGCATAGCGGGTGGCCGGGCCCTCCACGACCTGAACGCCGTACCCGCCCTCGGCCAGCGCGAGCAAGGCGTTGACCGGCACGACGAGCACGTTCTTCCGCCGCGCCGAGACGATCTCGACGTCGACAGGGGCGGTGTCGTAGGTGTCGAGCTTCTTGCCGGCGCGGATGGAGACGACCATCTCGACCGTGGTCGTGGTCTCGTTCTGGGTGGAGTGCTCGGTGGCCACTCTGCCGATCTTCTTGATGGTGCCCGGGACGGTGGAGCCGTCCGGCAGTTCCACGGTCGCCTTCATCCCCTTCTTGACCAGATGCCGGTCGGCGACGTCCAGCGGGACGGTGACCTGACGGGTCGTACCGGTGTAGGTCAGCACGGGGCCGCCGGCGGTGGCGCCGAGCGAGGTCTTGAGCTCGGAGACCCGGAACGCGCCGTCGTGGACGACGACGGCGCCGGGTTCGACCCGGCCGGTGACCGGGACGCCTATGTCCTCCTGCCACCGCTTCACAGCTTCGCGGGTGGTCCAGGTGAACTCGTCGTCCACGGTGAAGCCGTCGTAGCCGAGCTTGGCCAGGTTGGTCTCCAGCAGCCTGACGTCCTTGCCCTCGACCCCGTTCTGCAGGGTGCGGTAGAGGGGCATGCTCCCGTACAGGAGCGGGACCCGGTCGGCGTCCACGCTGTAGGCGGCCCGGCCCCGGGTGACGACGGCGCCGGCGGCCGGCAGCCAGGTGATCGTGCCCTGGCGGGAGGTGGCCGAGACGGTGGCGGTGTCGCCGTAGCCGAGGGTGCCGTCGACCGTCTCGGTCTCGGTCAGAGTGGTACGGGTGACCTGGGCCGTCGCCGGGGGCGTCCGCTGGGCGACGGGCGTGCCGACGTCGCCCCCCACGCCGATCGCGGCCGCCACCGAGGCGGCGAGCACCGCTCCGCACCCCACGGCCACCGCGACCTTCCTGCCCCGCCCGCGCCGCCGCCGCGGGGGCGCCTCCGGTTCGCCCGTCGCGCTCACGGGCCGCTCCGTGCGCGTGTCACTCACCCTCAGGACCCCGTGACACTGACAGACCCGCCTTGGGGGCCCAGCTTGTCGCGGCAGGCCTCCTGGGCCTTCTTGAACGTCGGGTCGTCCGGCTGGACCTTGCTGTCGGGGCCGCCGATCATGATGCCACCGCCGTGGGCGAAGTCCGGGTCGGGCATGTCGACGCCGTTGTCCCGCATGCACTGGGTGAAGGCACGCATCTGTTCCTGCCGCTCGGGCGTCATCTCGGGCCCCTTCTCACCGAACGAGGTCTTGCTGCGGCAGTCCTCCATCGCCTTGTCCGCCTTGGCCTGGTCAGCCTTGGGCACCTCGATCTTGACGCCGCCACCCATGCCCGGCTCGGGGTCGGCCATGTCGATGCCGTGGTCCCGCATGCACTGGGCGAATTGCCTGGCCTGTTCCTGGGGGTCGACCGAGGCGGTCGGGGAGGCGCCGGTCGAGGAGGGGGACTTCGTGCCCTGCACCGAAGCCACCCCACCGGAGGTGGCCGGCTGTCCGCATCCGGCGGCCAGCGCGAGGAACGCCACCGCTACAAGTGTTCTTCTCATGGCCCGAATGCTGCCGAGCGCGGATCGGAGCGACCCCTGAGCTACCTCGGAGGAACCTCGGAATCCACCAGCGGAAGCAGCACCCGGAAAACGGCGCCCTCTCGCTGGGAGGTCGCAACGTCTTCTCGGGAGCTCGCAAGGTCGCCTTGAGAGGTCGCATGGTCTTCTCGGGAGGTCCCAACGTCTTCTCGGGAGGTCGCACCGTCGCCTTGGGATGTCGCACCGTCGCCTTGGGATGTCGCGAGCTCGACGCGCCCGTCGTGCGCCCTGACGATCCCGGCCACGATGGCGAGCCCGAGCCCCGCCCCGCCCTCGGCGCGCGAGCGGCTCTGGCTGACCCTGTAGAGCCGTTCGAAAACGCGCGGGGCGTGGTCCTCGGGTATCCCCGGGCCGGTGTCGCACACCTCCAGCACTCCCATGAGCTGGTGCGTCGCGTCACCGACCGCGGCGGCCGGTGAGGCGGTGGCCCTTCCGGCGCCCACCCGGACGGTGATCTCCGCGTCCGGCGGGGTATGGACGAGCGCGTTGGTCACCAGGTTGGCCGCCACCTGCCGCAGCCGGGCGTCGTCGCCCAGCACCATGACGGGGCTCAGCGCGGAGCCGAGCCCGGTGAGCCGTATCCGCCGCTCGGGGAGCCGGGCACGCGCGTCGCGGACCGTCTCGACCGCGATCTCCAGCAGGTCCACGGGATGGGTGTCGAGGGGACGTTCCTCGTCCAGATGCGCCAGCACGAGCAGGTCGTTGACGAGCAGGCCCATGCGGGTGGCCTCGTCCTCGATCCTGCGCATGGTCTCGTCCATGGGCGGCCCCGGCGGGGTGCCGCCCCTGCGGTAGAGCTCGGCGAAGCCCTGCACCGAGGTCAGCGGGGTGCGCAGCTCGTGCGACGCGTCGGCGAGGAACCGGCGCATCCGCGCCTCGGACTCGATGCGCGCGGCGATCTCCGACTCGACCCGGTCGAGCATCACGTTCATCGCGACCCCGAGACGGCCCGGCTCGGTGTGCGGGGCGGTCTCGGGCACCCGGCGGCTGAAGTCGCCCTCGGTGATCTGCGCGGCCGTCTCCTCCATCCGCGTCAGGGGGCGCATGCCGAGCCGTACGAGGGCGGCGGCGGCCAAGCCGAGCAGGAGCAGCACCACCGCCATGACCGCGGCGTCGATGGCCATCAGCCACCGCTGCGTCGCCTCGATCTCGGCCAGCGACGCCGCCACCACGACGATCTCACCGCCGGGGAGCTCCATCGCCTTCACCCTCCAGGACGGCCCGTCCGTGCCTGGCACGGTGTAGGGCTTGCCCCTCTGAATCTCATCGAAGGAACCGAGCTCCGGCCTGTTGGGGAGGGCACCTCGAATCTCCGCGGCCAGCTTCCCGTCCGAGGTGAAGAGATAGAACCTCCTGTCGCCGATCATCTGTTGGACGATCTCCTTCTCGGACACCTGGATCTGGATCCGCCCCTTCTCCGTCGATCCGGACATCGGGAACGGCAGGCCCTGCTCGGGCAGCATCACGAGCCCGGTCGTGGCCGGGGAGGCGGTGGCGTCGAGCTGGTCGTCCAGCCGGGCGACCAGGTAGTTGCGCAGCAGGCTCAGGCCCACCACGTTGGACAGCACCAGCGCGACCGCGGTCAGCGCCACCGCCGCCACCACGAGCCGGGCCCGCAACGTCCAGCGCCCCGGCCGCCGCAACCGCCGCCCGAGCTCTTGTGTGAACGACCTCACGCGTCACCCTTTCGCGGCAGCTTGAGCGTGTAGCCGACGCCTCGTACGGTGTGGATCAGCGGCGGATCCCAGCGGTCGATCTTCTTGCGCAGGTAGTAGACGTAGGACTCGACGATGCTGGAGTCCCCGCCGAAGTCGTAGCGCCAGACGCTGTCGAGGATCTGCGTCTTGCTCACCACCCGTCCGGCGTTGGTGAGCAGGTAAGCCAGCAGGTTGAACTCGGTCGGCGACAGGTCCACCGGGACACCGCCGCGCCGCACCTCGTGCGCGTCCGCGTCCAGCTCCACGTCGGCGTACCTGAGCAGGTGGTCCGTGGACGGCCCGGCCGCCCGGCTCCTGCGCAGGATGGCCTTGATCCGCAGGACCACCTCCTCCAGGCTGAACGGCTTGGTGACGTAGTCGTCCGCGCCGAGGCTCAGCCCCTGGACGCGGTCCTCCACGGTGTCCCGCGCGGTCAGGAAGAGTACGGGCACCTCACCGAGCCGGCGCGCCACCTCGAAACCATCCAGATCGGGCAGCATCACATCGAGGACGACGATGTCCGGATCGAACGCCGCCGCTGCCCTCAACGCGTCGGTCCCGCACTCCGCCGTCTTCACCTCGAACGACACCAGGCGCAGGGTCTGCGACAGCAGAGCGAGGATGTTCGGCTCATCGTCAACGACGAGAACCCTGTCGGGCCGGTCCATAACCTCTACGTCTACCCGAACTACCTCAACGCCAGCTCAAAGCAAGCAGATCCACCCGCCTCGCCCATCCCCCTGAGTCGCGGGAAGGAACGCTCAGCCGGGCACACTCCGCCGTCGCCTCCATAGGCCACGACCAGGAATCCGACGCGCCCTGGGCACCGGAACGAACTCAAAGAGCGGTTACGGCCTGCTATATATGAGCGATGATTCGATAACATTGACGCAAATTACGGCCCGTGTGACGCTATAACTGCAAAGGTGCCCATAATGGGAAGGCGCGACGCATGAACACGCCATGGGAAGCGGAGACCGGAACGAAATTCCTGCGTAGAATCGGCAAGTCGATGCGCGAGCTGGGAAGCACGGCCAACACCGACGGCTGCCCCGACATCTGGGAGATGGAGAACGGAGACATAGCCGTGGTCGGACGTGACGTCACAGCGAGCTATGCGGGCAGGCTTCCCAGTGACGTGACCATTCGCGCGGACGAGCGCCTCGTCATGATTCCACGACACCTTCTCACCAGCGCGAAGCCGGATATCCCAGATGCTTGACCAGCTCAGCCGCCTTCCAGCGCAGGACCTCGATCTCGGCGCCTACAAGAGCGACTTCCAGGACAATTTCTGGAAGGCCGACGTGACGTGGAAGCTGGAGAGGCAGGTCACTTTCAAGGAGCCTTCCTCGCCCAGTTGGGTGGCGATGGCAGAAGGCGAGTGGAAGAAGTCTCTGAGGCTCGCTGAGGAGATGCGTGCCGGAAGGATGGAGCATCAGCGCGAGCTCGACCGCCACGGCATCGTACAACGACGAATCCGATTCATCTGCGAGCCACCGACACCGTACCTCCAGTGGGAGCTACACCTGCTCGCCATCTGGGCAGAGCTGGGTGAGCAGATACGAATCCTCCCCGCCGAGACCATCTCGCACCTGGAGACGCGGAGCGTACTGCCGGAGGTCGTGGTGCTGGGCGACCGCTCGACAAGCCCGGTCATGTACGACATCCAGTACACAGACGGTGTTCTGGCCGGCGCGCGCAAGTTCACCGATCTCGATCTCATCCAGACCTGCCGCCGCGAGATCAGCGCCCATTGGGAACGCGGAGAAGACATCCGCCGATACTTCCCGAGGAAGATCAGATACCTTCCCCCACCCGCACGCCAGGGGGTATGAAAGGCGGCATGACCGCCCAGACTCGTCAGCTCCCAGCAAGGCTCAGACCGCTAACAGGTCCACCTTCCATGAGTCGACTCGTTCCCGTCCTGACAGTCCTGCTCGTGCTTCTAGCGGTAGCGCTGGTAGCGCTGTCCCCTCTCGCGCTCGATGTGCTCGACGATGGCGGGAGATGGTCGCGAAGAAGTGAAATCGGACAGACCTACGGGGCAGCCGCCGCCTTGCTCTCCGTCTTCGCATTGGCCGCGATCACTGTTTCCTTAGTCCTGCAAGCCCGTGAAGCCAAGCTGGCCCGGGAACAGGCGTCACGGGCCACTCACAATGAGTTGATCACGATGGCTCTGGAAAACCCGATTTATCGCGAGTGCTGGGGGGTGTTCAGCACCGAGACGGACGAGAGGTCCCTCAGGCAGCAGTTGTACACCAACCTCATCTTGTCCTACTGGCAGACCCGGTTCGAGCTCGGCACCTTTTCCGAGACGCATCTACGTCACGGCGCGACAACCATCTTCTCGGCCAGGCCTGGGCGGACTTTCTGGCATGAAGCCAGAGAAGCACGCATCCGGACGTCCCAGACGCGAAAGGCTCGGAGGTTCCACGCGATTCTCGATGAGGAGTACAACAGGTCGGTCGCGGCCACGCCCACGCTCGACCTGCCCTCAGAGCCGCGCGCCACGCGAATCGCCGGGCTCATGCGCAGGGTCGCCGATCGGCTGGACAGGTAGGTGTCGCCTCCGCGCCCGGCAGGGGAGGTGGAGTGTTGTTCTCTGGGGGGATCACGTGCAGTGTGTGGGGTGCCGTGCGTGGGAGTACCGCGGTGGTGGGATGGGCCTCGCGGAGCGCCCCGAGTACGAGAAGGAAGCATATTGAGCTCAGAGTCAGCGGGGCGTTTCGGTCTGGTCGGCAGCGGGTGGCGTTCGCGGTTCTTCCTGCGCCTGGCCAGGCAGTTGCCCGAGCGGCTGTCGGTGTCCGGCGTGGTGACCAGGTCGGCCGAGCGCGGAGCGGAGGTCGAGTCGGGCTGGGGTGTGCCGACGTTCCGCTCTGTCGGGGAGATGCTCGCCGCCGGACGTCCCGAGTTCGTCATCCCGTCGGTGCCGTGGCCGGTCACCCCGGAGGTGACCAAGGAACTGGTCGCGTCCGGCGTCCCCGTGCTGGCCGAGACGCCGCCGGCGGCCGACCTGGACGGGCTGCGCGACCTGTGGGCCGCCGTCGGTTCCAGCGGCCTGGTGCAGGTGGCGGAGCAGTACCTGCACATGCCGGGGCACGCGGCCAGGCTGGCGCTGATCCGTGAGGGCGTCATCGGGCAGGTGACCTCCGTGCAGGTCTCCTCCACGCACCTCTACCACGCCGTGTCGATGATCCGTCACCTGCTCGGCGCCGGCTTCGAGGCGGCCACGGTGAACGCCCGGTCGTTCACCGGCCCGCTGGCCGACCCGCTGACCCCGGACGGCTGGACGGGTGACGCGTCGCCGAAGAAGGCGGCCACCACGATCGCCACGCTGGCGTTCGACCGCGGGATGGGGCTCTACGACTTCACCGACAACCAGTGGTGGAACCCGCTGCGCACGCGCCGCATCGTCATCCGAGGGTCGCTGGGCGAACTGGTGGACGACCGCGTCGTGCGCCTCGCCGACCCCGCCACCCCGGTGGAGTCGCACCTCATCCGGCGCCAGACCGGGATCGACCTGAATCTCGAAGGCTTCGAGCTGGACCACATCAGCTTCGACGGGCGGATCGTCTACCGCAACGACTACAAGGGGGCGCGGTTCTCCGAGGACGACCTGGCCGTCGTCTCCCTGCTGTGCCAGATGACGGCCTGGGTGCGGGGCCAGGCGCCCGAGCCGTACCCCCTGGCCGACGGCTGCCAGGACCATCTGATCAGCCTGGCGATCGGCGAGTCGCTGCGCACGTCGGCCGACGTCACCACCACCCGCGAGGCCTGGGCGCGCTGACCCTCCGCCCTAGTAGGACGAAGGCCCACGAGGAGGACGAACACCCACGACGGCTCGCCCATGGACAGGGGTGGCCGTCGTGGGTGTCACCGGGCTCCCCCACTGCCGGCCGGTGGCGCGGCGACCTGGCGGAGTTCCACGTCGCCTACCACCTCGGCCTGGCGTGCCGCCCATTCGATCGCCTCCTCCCTCGATCTCACCTCGATCAACGCGAACCCGGTGATCAGTTCCTCCTCGCCGGCGGACGGGCCTCCTGTCACGATCCGCCTCCTCTCGAAGACCGAGACGCGTGCGCCCGCCGAGCCGGGCAGGAGGGCTTCGGCGGCGAGCAGTACGCCGGCCCGTACCATCTCGTCGATCAGCCTCCCCAGGCCGGCGAGCGGGTCGGCGGCCGGGTCGGCGGCCTGAACCACGCGCTGCCCGGTGGCCCTGTGCATCAGCATGAACCGCATCGTCGTGCCTCCTATAGGGACATTAGGGACATCTATAAGGACATCCGCGTCCATCTAGATGTCGATCGACGGGCGGGGACTTCGACAGGCTCTCGCGGGAACTTCCGACGTTTCGCTTCCCCGAGGCGTACGCATTGGGGTGCGGTATGGGCGCAGTGTGGGTACGAAACGGCAATGTCGCCCGACAAGCTGGACGCCTACCGGAGCAAGCGCGACGCCACCCGCACGCCGGAGCCCGTGCCCGAACCGGGGCCCCTCCCCACGGGCCAGGACGACACCTTCGTGATCCACGAGCACCACGCCCGCCGCCTGCACTGGGATCTCCGCCTCGAACGCGAGGGCGTGCTGGCCTCCTGGGCCATCCCCAAGGGCCTCCCCCTCGACCCCAAGACCAACCATCTGGCCGTGCACACCGAGGACCACCCCATCGAATACTCCACGTTCGAGGGAGAGATCGCCCAGGGCGAGTACGGCGGGGGCCTGATGCTCGTCTGGGACCGGGGCACCTACGAGACCGAGAAGTGGACGGACCGCGAAGTCAAGATCGTGGTACACGGGTCGCGGGCCTCCGGCCGGTACGTGCTGTTCCCGACCCACGGCAAGAACTGGATGATCCACAGGATGGACCCGCCGCCGGAACCCGGACTGCCGACCGCCGCGGACCTGCGTCCCATGCTGCCCGAGGAGCGCAGGCGCCTTCCTCGCGACCAGGACGCCTACGGCTTCGAGTTCGACCTCGGGGGCACGCGTGCCCTCGCCGGCATCGAGAACGGCAAGGTCGGCCTCTTCGCCGAGGACGGCACGCCTGTCGACCACCCCGACCTCGCCGGCCTCGGCAAGAACCTCCTCGGGCTGCCCTCCGTCCTCGACGGCCAGATCGTCGAGATGGACGGCGCGCCGATTTACATGATCTTCGACGTGCTGCGCCTCAACGGCGGAGTCCTGCTCGACCGGACCTACAGGGACCGGCGCCGCACCCTCGACCACCTGTCCCTGCGCGGCCCGCACTGGCAGACGACTCCGTGGTTCCCTGGCGACGGCAAGGCGGTGCTCAAGGTGGCCAGGGAGCAGGGGCTTCCGGCCGTCCTGGCCAAACGGCTCGACAGCCCGTACGTCCCCGGCGCGCGGTCGCCGTACTGGCTGCGCGTCCCCGTAGGCGACTGACTCTCTCTCCTGGCCGAACGGCGGCTCGTACGCGCCGCCGCCGGTCAGCGGAAGTCGTCCGCGTGGTCCGCCGCCCACTGGGCGAACGTACGGGCGGGCCGGCCGGTGACCTTCTCGACGGTGTGCGTCACCAGGGCCTCCCGGCCGACGGACCTGGCCTGGAGGTCCATCAACGTGTCGACGATCTCCTCCGGGACGCGCTGGATCATGGCCTGCCGGGCGACCTCCGGCGGCACCTCCTCAAGGCGGAGCGGCCGTCCGGCGGCCTCGCCGACGATCCGTACCTGGTCGCTCAGTGTCAGCGAACGCGGGCCGGTCAGCTGGTACCGCGCGCCGTCGTGGCCGTCCGAGATCAGCGCCTGGACGCCCACGGCGGCGATGTCGGCCTCGTGGATCGGCGCCGTGGCGGCCTGGCCGAACGGAAGGCGCACGACGTCCCCCGTCTTGACCTGGCCCTGCCACTGGTAGGCGTTGGTGGCGAAGGCGCCGGGCCGTACGAAGGCCCGCTCCAGGCCGGACTCCTCGATCGCGTCCTCGATGACGGCGTGGAGGGCGGCGATGGGGTTCGGCTGAACCTCGGCGTCGTCGTCCACGGCGATGGACGAGAGCAGGACGACCCTGCGGACGCCGGCGTCCTTGGCGGCCTTGAGGAACGCGGGTGCGGTGCCCGGCACGGCGTACAGGAAGGCGGCGGTGACGCCCTGAAGCGCGGGAGGGAGGGTGCCGGGCTCGGACAGGTCCCCGCGGACCACCTCGGCCCCGGCCGGCAGGCTCGCCCTGTCCGGATCACGGGTGAGGGCCCTGACTTGCTGACCAGCGGCGAGAAGCTGCTCGACCACGTTCCGGCCGACGTTGCCGGTGGCTCCGGTTACCAGGATCATGAGCTTCCTCCAGAGTGGTGACCATAATCGCGGAACCATGGGTTTCAGCGAGTATCGGATGGCTTCTATCGCGAATGTCAGCCCAAGGATGATGATCCCCGGATGGCGGGTTCTCACCCGGCCGATCATCCAAGCCGCCCTCCCTCGACACCCGGACCAGGTACCTGACCAGGCAAGATGTGTGAGCAACGACACGCCGAGCTCGTGCACGATTTCACATGGCGTTCATAAATGGGCAACAGCTTTGAAACGGCCGGTTGACAATCTCGGCGTTGCGGACACGTGTGGGGTCTGCTTGTCTGAAGGGATCGTCGTGACCTACAAGGCCGAGTACATCTGGATTGACGGCACCGAGCCGACCGCCCGCCTCCGGTCCAAGACCAGGATTCTTGCCGACGGCGCGGAGCTGCCGATCTGGGGCTTCGACGGGTCGAGCACCAACCAGGCGCCTGGCAAGGCCTCCGACTGCGTGCTCAAGCCGGTGTTCACCTGTCCGGACCCCATCAGGGGCGGTGACAACGTGCTGGTCCTGTGCGAGGTCCTGCTCACCGACATGACGCCGCACCCGACCAACACGCGGGCGCAGCTCTCCCCCGTCGCCGAGCGCTTCGCCGACCAGGACTCCTGGTTCGGCATCGAGCAGGAGTACACCTTCTTCAAGGACGGCCGCCCGCTCGGCTTCCCGGTCGGCGGCTTCCCCGCCCCGCAGGGCTTCTACTACTGCGGCGTCGGCGCCGACGAGGTGTACGGCCGTGAGGTCGTCGAGGCTCACCTCGACGCCTGCCTGGAGGCCGGTCTGGCGATCTCCGGCATCAACGCCGAGGTCATGCCCGGCCAGTGGGAGTTCCAGGTTGGCCCCGCCGGCCCGCTCGCCGTCTCCGACCACCTGTGGGTCGCCCGCTGGCTGCTGTACCGCATCGCCGAGGACTTCGGCGTCACCGCCACGCTCGACCCCAAGCCGGTGAAGGGCGACTGGAACGGCGCGGGCGCGCACACCAACTTCTCCACCCAGGCCATGCGCTCCGGGTACGACCCGATCATCACCGCCTGCGAGGCCCTCGGCGAGAAGGCCGAGGAGCACATCGCGGGATACGGCGCCGAGATCGAGAACCGGCTCACCGGCATGCACGAGACCGCCCCGTGGAGCGAGTTCAACTACGGCGTGTCCAACCGTGGCGCGTCGGTCCGCATCCCGTGGCAGGTCGAGGTCGACAAGCAGGGTTACATCGAGGACCGCCGCCCCAACGCCAACTGCGACCCGTACGTCGTGACGCGTCTGATCGTGGACACCTGCTGCGCCGCCCTGGAGAAGGCCGGGCAGGTCTGACCCCGGCCCCGGCCCACACGGCCGGCCGACGTCCGACAGGTGGCGCCGCTTCCAGCGATGAAGGTTCTCGCGGGCGGCGCCACCGGCGTGTCATCTGGCCACGGACTTGACCAAGGTGGGCTTGCGCTTCCTGCTGGTGAAGATCTCGTCCACGATGCCGTAGGCCTTGGCCTCCTCGGCGGTGAGGATCTTGTCGCGTTCGATGTCCTTGCGGACGCTCTCCAGCGACCGGCCCGAATGGGCGGCGACGAGGCTTTCGAGGAGCGCGCGCATCCGCATGATCTCGCGCGCCTGGACCTCCATGTCACTCGTCGGCCCGAAGCTGCCCTCGGTGGAGGGCTGGTGGAGCAGGACGCGCGACTGCGCCAGCGCCGCCCGCTTGCCCGGTGTGCCGGCCGCGAGGAGTACGGCCGCGGCGGACGCCGCCTGGCCGATGCACACCGTCTGGATCTCGGGGCGGACGAACTGCATCGTGTCGTAGATCGCCGCCATCGCCGTGAACGAGCCGCCCGGCGAGTTGATGTAGATGCTGATGTCACGGTCGGGATCGAGTGACTCCAGGGTCAGCAACTGGGCCATCACGTCGTTGGCCGAGGTGTCGTCGATCTGCACCCCGAGGAAGATGATGCGATCCTCGAAGAGCTTGTTGTACGGGCTCATCTCCTTGACGCCGTAGCTCGTACGCTCGGTGAACGTGGGCATGACGTACCGGCTGTCGATCGGGGCGACCCTGGCGGGGATCCCGGGCCGGCTCTGATCACTCATAGTGCCTCCACTCGTGCTTCGAGGTCATGCTCTGGCCGGTCAGGAGACCGGGCCGGCGGAGGGAACGAGGTTGGCGCTCCGCACCACGTGGTCGACGAAGCCGTAACTCCTTGCCTCCTCGGCCGTGAACCACCGGTCGTGGTCGGAGTCGCGCGCGATCTGCTCCACGGATTGGCCGGTGTGGAAGGCGATGCGCTCGGCGAACATCTTCTTCGTGTAGAGCATCTGCTCGGCCTGGATCTTGATATCGGAGGCCGTGCCGCCGATGCCGCCCAATGGCTGGTGCATCAGAATGCGGGCGTGCGGCAGGCTGTAACGCTTGCCGGCCGTGCCGGCGCAGAGCAGGAACTGCCCCATCGAGGCGGCCAGCCCCATCGCCACCGTCGAGATATCGTTTGGGACGTATTGCATGATGTCGTAAATAGCCATGCCGGCCGTTACAGAACCGCCAGGCGAGTTGATGTAAAGAAAGATGTCCCGCTTGGAGTCCTCGGCCGAGAGCAGCAGCAGCTCTCCGCAGATCCTGTTGGAGATCTCGTCGTCGACCTCCTGGCCGAGGAAGATGATGCGCTCGCGCAGCAGCCGCTGGCTGATCGGATCGATCATCGAGGGTGAGGGCACCTCGACGGGATGCGAGCTGGACTCGAAGGTCGCCGCGAACGGGTCACGGCTGGAACGCCTCGGGGTCACCGTTTGCCACCTGCTCCCAGATTAGTCGCCGGAAATCGCGGTTTTTACGTGCCGCGAAATTCTGAGTTTAACGCTGCCAGAAATCACACCCGCCCGACAGCTTTTTCACTGTCGGCACATTTTCACTATGAGCGGATTCCGCTTTAAACGTATTCCGCTCACAACGTATTTCGCTTGACAGAGTTTTGGCGATTACACCAGATGATCAGACCAGTGGAGTGACCGCCTCCGCCCGGCGCGTGGGGCGGTTTCAGCCCGTCATGGGTCTCTATGTGTCGTCGCCCGGGGGTTGGGCCGCCTGGAGGCAGAGGGGGGGTGCCCTGGAGGGGTCCGGCCGGGGGCATCGGGTGAGGGTGGGAACGGGTGGCCTGGATCTCGCCATCCCGCAGCCACCGGGGAGACCAGGAGTTGGGTGGGCAGCACTCGGATCACCCGTCAACCGGATCACGGGGTGGGAACGGAACCCAACAAGCCCGACCTCTTTCTCCAATTCAGGCCAGATCCCCTCGATTTCTGCGGTGTCGGCGGTGTCGGCGGTGTCGGCGGTGGATCCGGCCAGCGCTGTGCCTCGGTCCCGGGCGCGATCTACCGTCTGCTCGAATGGGACGGACACGAAGATGCGCAGGTCCCACCGGTCGATGAGTTCTGGGCGCAGGAGGAAGACGCCGTCGAACAGCAGTACGGCGTCTGCGGGGGCGGTCGTGGCCGGCGGGGACGATGGGGTGTCGGTGTCTCTGTCGTAGACCGCGTGTTGGAACCTTCGGTCTCCGCCTGGGCCCAGCGGATCGAGCAGGACCCGGCACAGCGCGGCGTGGTCGTGGGCGTCGAAGTAGCAGCCTTCGGCCGAGTACTGGCCGCGTCGGTAGCGCTGTGCACGGGGGAAGAGGAAGTCGTCGACGGTCGCGCGGATGACGTCGCGGTCCTGCGCGCGCAGGACGACGGCGAGCTCGTCGGCCAGTGTGGTCTTGCCGGCGGCGGGCGGCCCGTCGATGGCGACCCGCAGCGGGTGCGCGGTCGTGACGGACCTGATCGCCTCGGCCAGCCGACTGATGAGCTCGCCGCGGGTGCCTTGGTCCATTGCTGCCTCTCTCACGGTGTCTCTGTTTAGCACCGCACGTCAGGGTTTAGCACCGCACGTCAGGGTTTAGCACCGCACGTCAGGGTTTAGCACCGCACGTCAGGGTTTAGCACCGCACGTCAGGCTGCGGTCACCGGGTCGCGTTCGACGAGGACGCCTCGTTCGAAGCGGGCTCCGGCGCGGACGAGGGCTACTCACTA